>JBDKVB010000037.1 GCA_039679385.1 Armatimonadia bacterium
CCGACTGGGCGCAGGAACAGTTGGCAGGCGTCCGAGGTGGCGGCAAGTCACGCATCTACAACAGCGGCGCCTTCACCGGCCATGACTACTACTGGGAGCTCTCCTGGCTGTACCTGGGCATCAACCGGCAGACACCTCCCGACGGGAGCAAGCTCGACCTCCTTACCAGCAGCTACCGCATGCCCCTGGTCGTCATGGACATCGCCCTCGACGCAGCGGGCAAGGGCGTCTACGAGGTCCGCAATCGCTGCCCCGGCCTCTCTGTGCCGGGATACCACAACAAGGTGGCCGAGTACCGTCTCCGCACCGACACCGGCGGCATCCTCCGCTACAGCTACTGCACGCCGGAGTTCATCCTCGGCTGCAGCCTCTATGAGCCGCGGCCCCTTGAGGACTGGGCGCTGATCAGTTCGCAGGGACGCTGGCTCGGCGCCATCGTGGCGGGCAGTCGCGACCTGCGCATCGTCCCCCACTGCGGCGTACAGACCTGGGATCGGACCTACCAGCAACACTGGGCGGTCCAGAGCAAGGGCACGCTGATCTGCCAGCGCTGGGCACCCAGCACCGGCACCGACTTCATGCGAGTCTGGTATGCGCAGGGCTTCACCAACCGCGTCGAGCGTGACGGCTGGGTCTTCGTCGAGGCACCGGGCGCCTATGCTGCTGTGCGTCCGGTCACGGGCACCTACAAGTGGGAGCCCGCCGGACCCAAGGACCGCGCCGGGGAGTGGCTGGTCTGCTCCGACCCGGACACCCCGCTGATCCTCACCCTGGTCCGCAAGGTCGACGTCGCCGACTACGAGACCTTCCAAGGCCGGATTGCAGCGCTCCCGGTGAGCTTCGACGGCAAGGTTCTCACTCACACAAGCTGGTATGGCGATGCCCTGCGCTTCTTCGCCGACCGTAGCGCAGCACCGCAGATCAACGGTGCTCCCGTCGACTACGCTCCGCCTCGCACCTTCGACAGCCCCTTCCTGCGCAGTGACTGGGACAGCGGCGTCGTGACCCTCAGCAAGGGTGAGCGACGCCTGGTCCTGGACTTCACCGCAAGGGAGCCCTGATCTCCAGGCCGAGACGTTACAGTGACCTTGCGGTCGGCTGGCGAACCTCCCGTCTGGCACTCTCGTCAACCCTGACAGGCAGGGACAGGACTGCGTGCTGCCGAAGTAGTGGTAGCAGTCTGGTTTGGCTCAGTCCGTCCCGGCCTGCTGAGCATGATCCTTGCGTGAGGAGAGTCTGCCGATGACACGGTGTATCACCGACAGAAGCCTTGGTGTCGTTCTTGCCGTCTGTGCTCTTGTGTTGACCGGATCTTGCGCTCGGGCCGACTGGCCGCAACTGCTCGGTCCCACGCGCAATGGCATATCCACGGAGACGGGACTCGCACGTTCCTGGCCCGAGGGCGGGCCACGACTCCTGTGGCAGACCACCGTTACCGACGGCTACAGTGGCCCGGCGGTCTATCAGGGCAAGGTCTACGTGACGGACCGCGTGCCCAAGCAACAGGACCTGCTACGCTGCCTCGATCTGGCCACCGGCAAAGAGGAGTGGCGCTACGCCTATGACGCTCCGGGCATGATCTCTCAGGACGGCTCGCGCTGCACGCCGGCCGTCAACGAGAAGTACGTCTTCTTCACCGGGGAGTTCGGTCACCTCACCTGTCTGGACCGTGCCACGCACCAACCGGTCTGGACGAAACAGCTCATGACCGAGTATGAGGGTAAGCGTGCGGAGTGGGGCTGCGCCCAGTGCCCGGTGCTGTACAAGAACACCGTGATCCTTGCCCCGCAGGGGAACAAGGCCGGCGTCGTGGCCCTTGACCAGGCAACCGGAGCCGAGGTCTGGATCGCCGACCTGCCCGGCAACCCGGGCTATGTCTCGCCGATGCTCGCGACCGTGGAGGGCGTCGACCAGATCCTCGCCATCAGCGTGCCGCAGCGCGGCCGTGGTCCCCGTGGCGGCCAGCCAACTCCCAGCACACCGGGGGTTGTCCTCGGCCTCGACGCCGCCACCGGAAAGGAACTGTGGCGCTTCACCGGCTTCCAGTGCCAGATCCCCATCGCCGCTCCCATGCCGGTCGGTGACGGTCGCTTCTTCATCACAGGCGGCTACGGCGCAGGGTGCGTCATGATCCGGGTCACTCGCCAGGGCGATACCTTCAGCGCCTCCCAGGTCTTCGCCACCCAGGCCGCCGGAGCGCAGATCCACATGCCCGTGCTGTACAAGGGCTACATGTACATCGTCAGCAACGACAACTCGCGCGCCGATGGCCTCGTGTGCATGGACCTGGACGGCAACCTCCGCTGGAACACTCGCTACAGCCCCAACTTCGAGCGCGGCGGCATCATCGAGGCGGATGGTATGCTCATCGTCATGGACGGCGACAAGGGGATGCTTCGCCTGGTCGACCCCAACCCGGACGCCTACAAGGAGCTCGCTGGCGCTAAGGTGATCGACGGCAAGCGCACCTGGGCGCCGCTGGTGCTGGTCGACGGCAAGCTTCTCCTCCGCGGCCAGGCCGAGCTCAAGTGCTTCGACCTCAAGGCGCAGTAGCCTCGATTTCCTCGGGCCTCAAGACGCCAAAGGAAAGGGGAGCCCTTCTGGGCTCCCCTGACTGCTTCTCCGAGTCTGTGCGCAGTCTGCCTACCCGGCCACCGGCACCAACCGCAAGCGCTGCAGGTTCATCAGTCCGCCGCCGGGCAGCTTCACGGCCCGCACCTTGATCGTCACCTTGCCCGGTGTTGTCAGGGCGACCGTCCCGAGCTTGTACTCCTGGAAGGTGTTCCAGGACCCGGTGCTTTGCACCTCGCCGATGAGTTGCTGTCCCCCGACCTCCACGGCAAAGGTGCGGCCGCTCGACGGGCTAGAGTAGGCGGCTGAGAGCTCGAAGGTCCCCGGTCGCTGCACCACCACGTCCCAGGACACCCAGTCTGCCGCGTCGACCCAGTGGCCTATATCGTCCAGCGTCGCCGTCTTCTCGTAGAACAGCGCGCTCCCGTGCAGCGTGGCCCTCGCAGCGTGGAGGTCGAGGCTGCCGTCGGCAGACTGCGGCACTGGCGGCTTGCGAGGACTCCCGTAGGGGTTCATCGTGGCGGCGTCATGCGCGACCGGCGCCACCTCACAGGCTTCGGCAGAGCCGGCCGCCCTGAGCGTCACAGACTCCCCGGCGCCCAGGGCCAGTTCCCACATCCCGGCGCCGAGGTCCTTGGCCTTGCCTGCTGCCGGTCCTTGCACCTGCACCGGTCCCGCGAGGTCGGCCTTCAGACGGCACGGCTCGCCCTTCAGGCTCTCCACCTGCACCCACTGCGTCTTTCCGCCCTGCCTGCTCGCACTGACCAGGAAGGCACCCTCTCCCCGCAGTCGATGGAAGGTGAGGTCGGGCCACGAGTCCGGAGCTGCCGGGAACACCCGCAGTACACCACCCCAGCTTTGCAGCAGCAGTTCATGCAGGGCCTGCGCAGCCGAGAGCGGCGTCTCGATCACCGGCCCGGCCTCAAGGTACATCGTGTTCGGCTTCACATAGCGGTCGAGGAACTTGCCCAGGTACCCGGCGGCCTCCTCACCGCGCCCCATCTCGGCGGCGATCCCGGCGGCGCCCGTGAAGGAGTACCCCTGCAGCGCGCCCTCGAAGCCGATCCAGTGTCGCAGCGAGGTCTCGATCAGCTTCTGGCTCTCCGGCTGCTCCCAGGTCACCAGCCGCAGCGGGTACACCATCAGCAGGTGCGAGAAATGCCGGTGCGACTGCGCAAAGGGCACCTCCTTGCCGATCATGAGCCCGTTGGCATCGGTGGGATACGGCGTCAGCCGCTGGAGCACTTCCGTCCAGCGCGGCACAAGCGGGTCATCCAGCTTGAGGCGCCGGCTGGTCTCGATCAGCGTCGTAAGCCCCCAGCGCAGGAGCGACAGGTCATAGTTCGTGTCGGCGGCCTTCTGCGGATACTCCGGCGACACCGACACCGGAAGATGCAGGTACCCGTCAGGTCCCTCCTGCAGCAGATGCAGGTAGTAGCCGACCGCCCGCTTGAGCAGGGGGAACAAGTGGGTGCGCAGCCGCTCGTCATCGCCCGCGTAGCGACACTGCAGCCAGTAGTTGTGGCAGGCCCAGGTGAGGTTCCCGCGCTCATCACCCACCGACCCCAGGCAGTCGTAGGTGGTCACGCGTCCGACTGCGGCCGAGTCGCCGCGCATAGCTTCCGGCGCGTTCTTGATGAGGTTATCAAAGCCCGCGTCCATCATCCGGCATAGCGACTCGCCAATCTCCAGCCGGTTCGCCGTGTACACGGGCCAGTAGGTCAGTTGCAGGTTCAGATTCCACCAGATCGCCGGCCAGGGCGTCGTGCGGAACCAGGGCCCCATCAGGTCGATCGCCGGTCGATCCGCTCGCGTCGCCGAGGCCAGCTTGTACATCTGGATCCAGTAGAAACTCTCGACGCGGGCATCGGGCACCGAGACGAAGCTTTGGGGGTAGTAGGCGTGCCACCACTCGCGGTGCGTCTTGGCCAGAGCCTCAAGGCCAAGCTGCGCTGCCTCATCGACGGCCTTCACGGCCTCCTGCGCGCCACCAACCTGCGGGAAGCTGTCGCCGAGGCTGATCACCCGCAACCGATGGCCCGGCCCGAGCACCACATCACGCCACGCGACCGCATACTCGCCCCCACTGGTGCGAGGCTGAATCCACACGAGGGTCTCCCCCACCGTCTCCTCGCGTGCCTCGGGGTTCGGGTTGTTCACGGGCTGCTTTTGGTAGACAAGCCGCGGGTTCACCGGCAGCCCCGGTCTCCAGGACCAGGCGCACTCGCTCTCGTCGCCGGTGGTCTGCAGGTCGACGAGAACCACGTTGCGCTGAGCGTGGGCCAGACAGTGGAAGGTGATCGTCCCACGGTCGGTGGTGAGCTTCCCGTCCGCCTCCGCGTTCCACAGGTCAAGACGCATCGTCCCCGACTGGATCTTCCCCACCGGGTTCAGCAGCATCTCGCCGATCTGCAGGCGGTGGTTGCCTTTGGGCTGGTGCTCGCAGACATCGCTGCGACCGAGGTCCCAGCGCAGGGGTCCGGCGGTGTCCTGGTAGATCATGGCGCCGACGAGGCCGTTTCCGACGAAGGCTCCCTCATGCCATGCCCGCGGGAGGCTGTCCCAGACAAGGTCCTGACGACTCATGAAGCTGGGCCAGTCGATCCGGTCTTGCACGGTTCCCTCCTGTGCGCAGCAGAGCATCGGGACTCCCAGCCACGCGATCACCGAGGCCATCAGCCCGAGGCCAAGGGCTACTGACGGAACGCACCGACGGTGCGGACGGTACATGCTCGCTCACCCTTCCCTGGTTGCGCCACTCGATGTCGACTTCTCCAGCGATAGCCTTGTGCCCTGCGTGGGTGTGGGGCTCACCTTGACGCTCCCGGGGTGCCCGGCTACAATCAGGCTCCGATTCGTTGGCAATATGCTCTCCTGGGCGAGGCAGTGAAGATGAACCAGCACCGGACACGACGTGCCTGGCTCCTGGCCCTGTCGGCACTAGGCCTCGCTCTCATCTCGCAGGGCTGTGGTGCTGCCTCCACGCCCACCTGGGACCAACTCCAGGCCTTCTACGCCTATGACGCCACGCAGCCCCTGGAGGCCAAGGCGGAAGAGCCCCAGGACCGCGGGATCATGACCGCCCAGACGGTCCATTTCAGCAGCATCAACGGCCAGAGAGTCCCGGCGCTGCTGTGCCGACCGAAGACCCCGGCCAAGCCCAAGGTCATTCTCGCTCTCCACGGCCTCGGCGGCGACCGCAACCAGGGCACCATGATCCTGGCGCCGCTCGTGTGCCCGCTGGGGATCGCCGTGATGAGCATCGACGCGCCCTTCCACGGTGAGCGAAAGGTCGAGGGCAAGCAGGTGTTCTCCTCCGATCCGGTCGCTACGGGAGCAGCCTTCCGCCAGGCCATCGTGGACAACCGACGTGCCATCGACTACCTGAAGACACGCGACGACCTCGACACGGATCACCTGGTGCTGGTGGGGATGAGTCTGGGCTCTATCATGGGCACGATCGTCACAGCCGTGGACCAGCGCATCGCCGCACCGTGGCTCATCGTCGGAGGCGGGAACCTGCCCGAAATGTTCAACCGCTCACAGATCGGCCTGGTCAAGAAACTGCGCAGCGAGATGGGTGACCTGGAGCGCTTCGCCGACCAGTTTCCCTATATCGACCCGGTGAGTTTTTCGGGGCACATCTCGCCGCGGCCGCTACTGATGCTCAATGGTCGGACCGACAAGATCATCCCCAGTGTATGCAGTGAGGCGCTGTTTGCGGCAGCACGTGACCCAAAGACCATTGTGTGGTATGATGGAGGTAGTGGCGAGGGGCACATACCGCCGCTGAAGGTGTTCTATGAGCAGTTACGCGCCTTCCTCGAGGCTCAGGGTCTCGCAGGGAGCTGACAATCTAGAAGCGGCGGGTCCTTGGCCTTGCCCATGCGCACCGTCCGACTGGAGGCCCTGACGTGGGCACACATGTCTTTACCGTCCCTGAGATGATCTTCGGCATCATCTCCCTGATCAGTGGCATCGCACTGGTCCTTTCGGTCATGTTCCAGACCACCAAGGCGGAGGGCTTCTCCGCTGCCATGGGCAGCGGCTCTGAGACGCGCTTCAAGCCGGGCAGCCGCGAGGAATGGCTCTACAAGATCACCCGTGTGAGCGCCGTGATCTGGATCCTCTCCCTCGCCATCATGACCGCCATGTACTACCGCATTCAGGGCTAGGGTCTGGCAGCGATCTACTCAGTCTTCCCGTAGTCACCTCAGGGAGCGCCTACCATCGGCGCTCCCTACTTCGTGCCGGCTGTCTGTTGGTCCTCTTCAGCCTGTCAACGTCTCTTCTCCAGCAGGCGCACATACTCATCCGCGACCTCGAGATCCTTCACCGCATCCCACACTGACACTCGCGGAGTATCCTCGCCGCGGAGGCAGCGGACGAAGTGCCGGGCCTGCTCAAGGAAGCACCAGTGCGGCGGCAAGACCGGCCGGATACTGGTCTGCGTCGCCGATGAGAAGACGTCCAGCTCTCCACCACGCTGGCGCGCCAGGGGTGCCGGGACGGACAGATCCACCTTGCCGGCCTCGAACACCACCCGATAGCTTTCCTCCCAGCCGTTCTTGAGCCCGTAGCCCTGCATTTCCAGCACCACCGGCACTCCGCTCTCCGACTCACCAGCCAGCACCGCCTCCGTGGGGTCGACGTAGGTGACGTGCCAGTCCTCCCCCAACAGGTAGCGGATCAGGTTCACCTGGTGAATGTAGTAGTTCACGAAGGAGTCGTACTTGCGCTGCATCTCCGGTGAGAGGTGCTCCGGCGGCGCCTCGGGAGCTTCGCCCTCGTAGCTGACTGGTGCATCCGGGCCACTTACAGGCCTCTCGATGTCGAAGGTCCAGTTCCCCGGCGGCATCAGGGCCCGCAGGTAGCGCATCGATCCCACTTCGCCACTGGCCTGCCACTGGCGAAGCGTCTTCACGGCCTCCTGCGTTGCGGGCAGCGAGCGCTTCATGTAGCCCACGTAGTACACGACGCCCTGACGATCGGCCAGCTCTGCCAGGCCCCGTGCGGTGTCGGTGCGCAGGCACATGGGCTTCTCGGTCAGCAGAGGCAGGCCGGCCTGGAGAACCTCCGGCACCACCGCATGGTAGAGTCGGTAGGGCATGACCGCCACCACTGCATCAAGCTCCTCGGCCGCCAGCATCGCCCGGTGGTCAGGGTAGACGTGCGCGATGCCGAACTTGTCCGCCACCTGCCTCGCCGTCGCCTCTCTCCCCTCCGCCAGCGCAACGACCTTGCATTCCGGAATCGTCACGTAGTTCTCAAGGTGCGCCTTCTGGCCCATGAAGCCGGCGCCGATCAACCCGATCCTTACTGTCTGCGGCATGGCTGTTCCCTGCCTTGATTGTAGATGGGAGTTCGTGAGGAGTAGACCGCCGCATCGTCGCGAAGGCCGTCGCTAGTGCGCGGCATTTCACCGGGCGGGCACTACGCTCCTTCACACTGGGCGGCAGGTTGCGCAGCCTCTGACGCGGAACTTCGCTACACCATATGAACAAAGGAGGCGACCATGGTGAAACGACGCGAGTTCATCTCCACCCTAGCCGGTGCAAGTCTTGGTGCAGCGGCGGCCGGTACGCTCGGTGCCGGTGAGGCGCAGGCTGGAACCGGGATCATGAAACGTGCCTATGGAAACACGGGACGCGCGCTGTCCATCCTGGGGCTCGGTGGGATCGTGGTGAGCCGCCTCGAGCAGTCCGCTGCTGATGACCTGGTCTCCTGGGCCATCGGCAAGGGCATCAACTACTTCGACGTTGCGCCCAGCTACGGCGATGCGCAGGATCGTCTTGGCCCGGCGCTCAAGCCCTATCGAGACCGCTGCTTCCTCGCCTGCAAGACCGGCAAGCGTGACGCGGCCGGAGCACAGGCCGAACTGGAGCAGTCCTTGCGGGTCCTCCAGACCGATCACTTCGACTTGTACCAGCTTCACGGTCTGACCAGCGTGGCAGATGCGGAGAAGGCTCTCGGCCCCGACGGTGCCCTCGAAGTGCTCCTCCGGGCGCGCGAGAAGGGTCAGGTCCTTCACGTGGGGTTCTCGGCCCACAGTGTCGAGGCAGCCCTCAAGGCCCTCGACGAGTTCCCCTTCGACAGCGTCCTGTTCCCCTTCAATGCCGTGTGCATCGAGAACGGCGGCTTCGGCCCGCAGGTCCTTCAGAAGGCCGCTGAGAAGGGCGCGGCATGCCTGGCACTGAAAGCGATGGCCTGGACGCCGGTCGCCGCGAAGGCGCCACGCAAGTACCCGAAGTGCTGGTATCAGCCGCAGGACGACCCGGAGTTGGCAGCGCTGCTCCTACGGTATACCCTCGACCTTCCCATCGTCGCTGCGGTGCCTCCGGGCGATGAGAGGCTGTGGCAGATGGCCGTCGAGGCGGCGCTGAACTACAAGCCTCTGAGCGAGGCCGAGCGGGCGAGTCTCAAGCAGCGCATCGCAGGCGTGGAGCCCATCTTCAAGATGAGCTGACAGTCTGAAGGCATTGGCCAGGAGAGTATGCGCGTCGCGTAACGCACAGGGATTGGGTGGGAGATCGAGCTGTACGAGGTGAAGGCCGGTCAGTAGACGGCATCCCTTCCGGAGGTCGCAGTGATGGATTTCGGGTCTTTGCTTCTGCCCGTGCCGCGTCGCGCGGTATTCAGCATGGACAACTGGTATGTGTGGTGTGGCAGTGCCGTCCGGGGCCAGGACGGGCTGTACCACCTGCTCTTCTCCCGCTGGCCCAAGGCAGAAGGCTTCGGCGCCTGGGTGACCCACTCCGAGATCGCCCAGGCCGTGAGCGCCGACCGTCTCGGTCCCTACGAGTTCCAGGGCGTCGTCCTTGCGGGCGCCGGCGGGGATGCCTGGGATCGCGATGTCACTCACAACCCGACGGTCCTTGCCGCCGGCGGCCGGTACTACCTGTACTACATGGGCAACTACGGCAACGGCGAGTTCTGGAACCACCGCAACAACCAGCGCATCGGCGTGGCCGTCGCAGATCATCCCAGCGGGCCCTGGCAGCGCTTCGACAAGCCGGTGCTGGACGTGGCTCCCGGCTGCTGGGACTGTCTGATGACCAGCAACCCGACCGTCTGCGAGGGGCCTGACGGACGCTTCGTCATGGTCTACAAGGGCGTCGGCGATGGTCCGATGCCTAAGGGCGGAGCAGTGCTCTCGGGCGTGGCCTCTGCCGACACCCCCCAGGGTCCCTTCACGCGCTTCCCGGAGCCGATCCTGCGGAACCCCGAGAACCCCTGGGCGGTCGAGGACGGCTTCGTCTGGTACCAGGACGACCGCTACTACCTGCTCATCAAGGACTTCCAGGGGTACTTCACCCAGGCCGAGAAGGGCTGCATCGCTCTCTTCGAGTCTCGCGACGCAGAGCGCTGGCAGCTCTCCGGTCCACAACCGGCCGTGAGTCGCGAGATCCACTGGGAGGACGGACAGGTCGAGCACGTGAATAACCTGGAGCGGCCGCAGCTCCTCCTTGAGGAGGGCGTGCCGACAGCCCTGTTCTGTGCCTGTGCGCCCGAAGGTGAGGGCTCGCCAGAATACTCCTTCAACGTCGCCCTCCCGCTGCGACACTGATCGTCGCCGCACCCGAAGCCTGAGTACGGGCCGGTAGCGGCCCGATCACTGCGAACACTGGAGTTGCCGACCGCTATGCCGGATTCCCTGCCCGTCCGTGAGCTGTACTGCCCCTCCCACTTCGGCAACAGCTACGAGGTCGCCCTGCCCCGCGAGATGGGCGAACTTCTCTCCGAGGCCCGCTTCTGGGGCTTCAACCGCTTCGCCGATTGGTTCGATACGATCGACCTGTACGATGTCTACCGCGGCCCGCACCGTCTGTACAACATGCCGGAGGCGATGTGGGAGCGCAAGTTCTCGAACTTCACCGTCGCCGACAAGCTGGGCCTCGACCTCTCGCTCGTCATCACGCCGAACCACGTGTTCTCCGACCAGGTCACTCCGGAGAACGAGGCGGTGAAAGGCGAGCACGTCTTCGGCCAACTGGTCTGTCCCTCGAAGCCGGGCGTCACCGAGATGATCGTGCGCAACTACCGCAACCTCTTCGAGGACTTCGCCCGGCGGGGTCTGAAGCTGCGCTCTCTGGAGGCCTGTCCCTACGACTACGGTGGCTGCGACTGCGATGCCTGCAAGCCCTGGATCGTCGCCTTCGGCAAGCTCTATCGGGAGATCGCACTGACCGCCAGGGAGGTCTTCGGCGAGATCGAGGCCGGCCTCATCGGCTGGTGGTGGAGCGACGACGACCACAAGGCCTTCACCGAGTGGGCCGAGCGCGAGGCTCCGGGCTTCTTCCCCAGCTTCGCCCACTACATCCTCTATGGCTCAACCAGCTACACGCAGCGCCCGATCCCGCAGGGCACCCGTGACCGGGCCTTCGTGCACATCGGCTACGGGGAGAAGCGCGGCCTCGATGTCTACGGTCACTGGGGTGCGCCCATCGCGCCGACGCGGATCGAGACTACCGTGCGAGAGCTGTTCGCCCGCGGGGCCGAAGGCTACTGCGCTTACTCCGAGGGCATCTGCGACGACGTCAACAAGGCCCTGCTCGCAGGCCTCTCCTCGGGGCAGTATGCCAACGCCGACGAGGTTCTCCAGGCCTATGCACAGCGCTATCTCGGGTCCGACACCGAGGGCTGGGCTCAGTGGCTGCGCAGCATGGGCGACGTGTCCTCCGTTGACCCGGCTGAGGCACGCAAGCTCTTCGATCGCCTGGCTCAGGGGGCCTCTCCCGATTGGCGGCTGGAGCAGCTTGACCTGCGTCTCGTGATGACCGAAGCGGATGCCGAGGTCCGCCGGCACACTGCGTGGGACTCCGAACGCCTGGCGGCCGCGGAGCGCTTCTGGGCAGCCAAGGAGCGACTGTATCGCTGGGTCTGGCGTCTGGGACTCCTGCGGCACATCTTCCGCTTTGAGATGAACGCGCCGGACTGGTACGCCGACTACCTGCAAGCCAAAGGGCAACGGGACGCTGCCGAGACGAAGATCAGGCCGGACGCATGACGTTCCCCGCGTGGAGACGCATGCTACCAACACCTGCTCTCTGCACCGGGAGGTCCGTTGCAATGTCTCGACGTGCCCTGCCTGTCCTGCTCGCCGTGCTCTGCGTCGCTTCCGCACACGCGGTGACCTTCTACGTCTCGCCCGAGGGCAAGGACTCGTGGTCCGGGCGCTTCCGCGATTTCCAGACGGGAGGCAAGGACGGCCCTTTGGCGACTCTGCAGGGAGCCCGTGACGCCGTTCGCCTCCTCACGGCCGCCGGACCGCTCACCGAGCCCGTGCGCGTGATCTTCGCCGACGGCGTGTATGCTCTCCCGCAAGCCGTGGAGTTCCGGCCCGAGGACAGCGGCACCGCCTCCTGTCCGATCACCTATCAGGCGGCCACGGGTGCCCATCCGGTCTTCTCTGGGGGACGAACCCTGACCGGCTGGAAGCCGGGACCTGAGGGTGTGTGGTCCTGCCAGGTCCCGGAGGTCGCAGCAGGCAAGTGGTACTTCGAGCAGCTCTGGGTGAACGGCCGCCGTGCGGTTCGGGCACGCACTCCGAATCTGGGCACCTTGCCGGCCAGCGCGGGTGCTCAGGCCGGTTACCCCAACTGGGACGACCTGAGGTACTTCCTCCTGGTTCGGCCTCTGACGAAGGGCATCGACCCCGCCACCGGCACGGCAGTCGACCTGACACAGAGGGGCTTCGAGGCGCGTCCCGAGGACCTCGCTTCGCTCACCAAGCTCACGCCGCAAGAGCTCCATGACGTCCAGGCCATCGTCTACATCAACTGGGAGACCTCGCGCCGGCCGATCGACTGGATCGATCCAGCGGCCAACACAGTCGCCCTGCGCGGAAGGGTGAACTGGGCCCTGTGGGGTGGTCAGAGGTATCACCTTGAGAACTACCGCGGAGCCCTCGACCAGCCTGGAGAGTGGTTCCTCGACCGCAAGGGCACGCTCTCCTACAAGCCGCTGCCGGGTGAGGACATGACGCGGGCCGAGGCCATCGCACCAGTCAACGATCGCTTCCTACGCATCGCCGGTGACCCCTCGGTCGGGATGACCGTTGAGCACCTGCGCTTCAGCGACCTCACCTTCCGCTACAGCCAGTACGTGACGCCCGAGGGTGGCCAGGGCGACTCGCAGGCCGCCTTCAGCATCCCCGCGACGGTCATGGCCGACGGGGCCCGGGACATCGTCTTCGAGCGCTGCGAGGTGTCGCACATCGGCATCTACGGGATCTGGTTCCGCCAGGGCTGCCACGACTGCCGAGTCCGTCACAGCTACTTCGAGGACATGGGTGCCGGCGCGCTTCGTGTCGGCGAGGGCGGTATTCCGGCGGACCGGGGCATCGTCTCGAGCCACATCACCTTCGACAACAACATCGTCCACAGCGGCGGCCGCCTCTTCCCCGGTTGCTGCGGAGTCTGGATCGGCCAGAGCCCCGATAACCGCGTCACCCACAACGACATCAGCGACCTGTACTACACCGGGGTGTCCGTCGGCTGGCGTTGGGGCTATGCCGAGAGTCTCGCGGCCCGCAACCGGATCGAGTTCAACCATATCCACCACTACGGTTGGGGCGTGCTCAGCGACATGGGTGCCGTGTACACCCTTGGTCCCCAGCCGGGCACCACGGTCAGCAACAACCTCTGCCACGATGCCTACTCCTACACCTACGGCGGCTGGGGGCTGTACACCGACGAGGGCAGCAGTGACATCGTGCTGGAGAACAACCTCGTCTACAACACAAAGAGCGGCGGGATGCACCAGCACTACGGGATGCGCAACCTCATGCGCAACAACATCTTCGCCTACTCCCGCGAAGCCAACGTCATGAGCTCCCGCTCGGACTTGCCCAACAGCCTGACCTTCGAGCGCAACCTCGTTCTCACCGACAATGGCCAGCCCCTCGGCGGCCGGTTGGACAAGGCCAACTTCACGCTCAACCGCAACCTCTACTGGGACACCTCGGACAAGGGAGCGCTGTTCTACGGAAAGGACTTCAAGGCCTGGCAGGCCTCAGGCAAGGACGCCGACTCCCTCGTCGCCGACCCGCTCTTCTTTGACCCCGCGAAGCATGACTTCCGGCTCAAGCCGGGCTCGCCCGCGGAGAAGATCGGCTTCAGGCCCTTCGACTACACCCAGGCCGGCGTCTACGGGAACCCAGCCTGGGTCGCACGGGCCCGGTCACTGACCTACCCGGAGCTGGTGCTGCCACCCACTCCTCCTCCACCTCCGCCGCTCGTGGTCGACGAGGATTTCGAGCTTCTCGGAGACGGTGCCACACCTGCCGGCATGTCGGCGTACCGGGGGTCAAAGGGTGGCTATGCGGGAACCACGGGTGACCTAGGCGCTGGAGGCAGCAAGCACTGCTTCCGGGTTCAGGACGCACCGGGTCAGGACAACCCCTGGGATCCGCACTTCTACTACAACCCGAACCACAACTCGGGGCGCACGCGCTGCAGCTTCGACCTCTACCTGACCGCAGGCGTCAACATGTACCACGAGTGGCGAAGCTGGGACGTGAACCCCTACCGCGTCGGCCCCACCTTCACCATCAAGGGTGGTCAACTCGAGCTGGACGGCAAGCCGGTACTCGCCCTACCGGAGGGCCAGTGGGTTCACTTCGAGGTCGTGGCGCAGGTCGGCAAGAACGCTGACGGCACCTGGAGCCTGTCCGTGACCCTTCCCAGTCGCACTCCACAGCGCTTCACGGGCCTGAAGACTCAGCATGCCGACTTCGCCAACGTGACGTGGCTGGGCTGGAGCAGCATGGCTGATGAGAAGACCATGTATTGCATCGACAATCTCAAGCTGACCAACGAGACGCTGTAGTGCCCACTGACGCAGGCTTGCGCAAGTGAGTGCTCGGTGACCCGGAAGGAGCGCTGCACTATGACCCGCAGACTCGGCGCAATCCTCTGCCTCACCCTGATGGTTCCCGCCACGATAGCCTTTGCCCAGTCGGCCAACGTCTCGCTTGCGGGGATGCAACTGGCCTACTCCCTGGGCTTCGAGGCTGAGGTCAGCACCCTTCGCGGTGCCGACAACGGCGTGGACGCCACGCTGGTTGCCTTCACCAAGACCGGCGAGGAGCGTCGCCTGCTGGCGCTCGGAGCGCCGGTAGCGGCCTCGCTATCCTCCGCGAAGGCTCTGGCGCTCCGCTACCGCTTGAGCATGGAGAGCGGCAAGGCTCCGCGCCTGTGTCTCATGCTCTTCGCCGGTGATGGCGCCTGGTACCGCACCAGCGCCGCTCCACTGACGCCCCGAGGTTTTGCTGAGACGCGCCTGGCGCTAACGAGCATGAGACCGACGGCCTTCAGTTCCGATCAGGCGGCGAATCCGCCGCTGGACAAGATCGACCGTGCCTGGATCGGCTTCCTCTTCGATGGTCCCGCCAGGGGCTCCATCGCAGTCAGTGCCGTCCGCTTCACCGATGAGCCCTACAAGCCGACCAGCCCACTTCCGGTGAACCTCCTCGGCGCGAATCGCTGGGAGGTCGGCAAGGACCCCGCAGTGACGGCCTCAGTCACCATGCCCGCCGAGGGTCCCGGTGGTACGACCTGCTACCGTCTCGACGCCAAGTTCCCCGTCGGGCCGCACATGTTCTGCAATCCGGCCCTATCTCTGGCGGGTCTGGAACTGGACGGCTACACAGGCCTGCGGATCACCTACAAGGCCAAGCTGCCGGGCAACATCAACGGCCTCCTTCTGATGCTGATTGAACAGAACGGCGCAAACTACTACGCCGATCCTGCGCCCGCGGCCACGGCGGAATGGAAGACCATCACCCTTCCTCTGTCCAGCTTCAAGCTCGGCGCCTGGTCAAAGGATGACAACAACCGCTTCGACCTGACGCAGTTGACGCGCCTCACTCTCGGCGTCCATGGCCAGGCACGGGGAGACGGCACCATCGAGGTGCTGGTCTCGCAGGTCG
>JBDKVB010000038.1 GCA_039679385.1 Armatimonadia bacterium
ATCCTGACCTCTACCAGCAGGCCATGCAGAAGGCCGAGGAGGCCAAGGCGAAGCGCGACTACCCGGCGATGGCCTCCGCGATCCGACTGGCCCTGAAGTACGGTCCCGGGAAGGAATACGACTGGCGCAGTCTCGCCTGGTCGCTCCACCATGCCGGGCAGTGGCAGGACTCGCTCGGCGTGGCGCAGGAGAACGTCAAGCGCAACGGCGTCACGGGCTGGTCGTTGGAGCAACTCGCGGAGTCACAGATGGGCGTGGGAGACTGGGGCGGTGCGAGGGACACGCTGAGGCGGATCGACGCCCTCTCACCAGAGGATCTTGGCACTGCACAAGGGGCCATCGACGACACGCGCAGACGTCTACTCGACCTCACCGGTCAGCGCCGCTACGAGCTGACCTGGAAGATCGACATGAAACAGGGCGGCCCTGACAAGCCTGCCCGACGCCTGCTGATGCCGCGCCTTCAGGACCCGCGGCAGACTGTCGAGTTCACCGTCGAGAACGTCCTGCAGTGGGAGAAGGTGAGCGAAGGGCCACGCGACTTCATCGACGTCGTCAAGAAGCCCGGCGAACCCTTCGTCATCAAGGCACAGGTCACGATCCGTGGCTATGCCCTGGGTTACGCGAAGCTGGAGAGCCTGAGCTCGCCCGCCTTCCCGAAGGAGTTGCAGGACTGTCTGGGGCCCTTCCAGCATTGCGCAACCTTCGACCCGGCGTCGCCGCTGGTGTCGCGAATTGCCGGAATGTGCCGGAGCACCACGCCCGCGCGGACCGTCCAGAATCTGCTGAACTGGCTGCGCGACAACATGCATTATGAGGACACCAAAAGCAGCACGCCGGAGGAGATCCTCGCCGGTGGGCAGGGCGTCTGCCACCACTACTGCAGTACCTTCACGGTCCTGTGTCGGGCAGCCGGACTTCCCGCCCAAGTCGCCCACGGCCTCGTCCTCAAGGGCGAGGGCGAGTTCACGAACAACCACGGGAGTCACGGCTGGGCCTCCGTCTACCTGGACCCGCTCGGCTGGGTACCCGTCGACCCCTTGGATGCGAACTCCCTGGCTCTGTTTGGTCGCTCCAACTACCTGCTGACGGACTATGCCAACGCGACGGCAGACGACAACCACTTCGCCTACCACAGCATCCAGGGCTACCAGTGCGACGGCAAGGTGGTCGCGATCGAGCCGCAACCCTGACGAGCAGGCCGCCTACTCCGTCCGCACCACGCACTCCGCCACCATGACCCAGCCCTGATCGGGTGCCGTGGAGGGTTGCGTGGTCGCAATTCGCAACTCGTTCTCGCCGGCCTTCAGCACCCCGGCGGGGATCGTGATCTCCTGTACCGACCAGTTCCGCTCGACGAAGGTATTGGGACCGGAGAACACCACCTGCCCGTTCACCGTCACCTGCATCGGGACCGCACCAGGCTTGTCGTCGTCCTGCCCGGTCAGCACCAATCGCGCACCACCGTCCGGGGCCTTCTCCAGGTTGAGCACGGTCTGCATGGCCGGGCTGGCACTGCCCACGCCGTAGATCCAGATTGCCTGCCGTGGCGGGCATTCATTGGAGTACTGCTGCGGACCAACCGGGCCGCGGAAGCCGTCGAGTTCCAGTCGCCAGCCACCGTCCACGGCCGTCTGCGAGTACTTCTGCCGTTCACTCGCCAGCGCCGCAGCGGGGTCCTTCACGAGGCGATCGATGACCGGGTCGGCATACCAGGGCGACCGTCCCAGCCGCAACCGCGCGATCTTGTACATCCACTCCTCGCCGGTCACGCGGCGGATGAAGGTGCCGAGGCGCTGAGTCCGGGCGATGGCCGAGAACTCGGCGAGGCGCTGTGCGAACACGTCTTCGCTCACTGCGAGCTTCCCATTCACAGGGTTGCGCGCGTTCACATCGCCGAAGAGCACGCACAGCTTCTCTGCCTGCACGCGGTACAGCCTGGCCCGGTCACCCCGCACAGCCTCCTCCGCGCGACTCAGGATCGCCAGCGCCCTGTCGGCGTACTCGGCCGTCACCGTGTGCGGGCTGGCCGACTCGCACTGCTGGTGAATCGGCCGTTCGTCGACTTCCCTGGACAGGTAGTCGAAGTACTCGCGGACCGCCGGCGCGGCTGCACCATAGTAGTGGTTCATGAAGTCCGCAATCAGCGGCTCCACGGGGGTGTCCGGGTGCCAGAGGAGTTCGCTCTGCACATAGATGAACAGGTTACGGAAGTTCTGCGGGGTTCCGCAGTAGAAGACACCCTTCACCCCGAGCTTTGCGTAGAGGTCCAGCTTCCGCTTCATGGCCCAGAAGCTACCGAAGGGCTCGTACCAGTTCTGGTAACCGGTCGGGTAGTCGAAGATGTACATATTGCCCGGGCACTGTCTGGCCCACCCCAGCACGTCCTCGTAGCCTTGCCGGTTCTTCTCGCAGGTCAGGTCATGGCTGCTGCAACTGGTGCGAGCCGGGTAGGGGCAGTACTGCACCATGACGTTCCGCTCCGGCTTGACCCGCGTGGGAGGCGGCGAGGTCGCATCGGTGTAGGCCAGCGTCAGGATGCGCTTTTCGGGGTACTTCTTCGCCACTTCTCGCGCAACGTAGTTCACGTACTCCAGCAGTCTGTCGGTCATCACGACGCCCGGCACCGCGTCCAGTGCTTTGCACTGGTCACACTGGCACCAGGCGAACCCATCGCCCTGCGAGACGCCGAAGAACTTGCGCTCGGGCTGCCTGTCCATCAGCGCCAGCATTCGCTCGGCGCTGATGCGGCGTACCTCCGGGTTTGACAGGCACAGGTGCACGTTGAGGTTCTCGCCGTGGAACTCCTTGCTCAGCCGCCGCCCGTCCTTCTGCAGCGCGAAGTACTCCGGGTGATCGCCGTGGTATTTGTCATAGGGCAGCAGATACGCCGAGGAGTGGACGATGCTGCCGGGCTCCCCAAGCGCGCTCGGGCTCATCATGTCGTCCGACGGTGTGTTGCCCAGCTTGAGGTTGTTCGCGAGGTTGCGGAACTCGTAGTAGGGCTTGTCTGCGAGGCTGCAGTCCGTGATCCTCAGCGAAGCGGTTTCCGGGATGACTTCACACCCCGGCGCGTAGAACCGACAGCCAAGGTGACGCAGCAGGGCGTAGGCCCCGTAGATCGTCCCGACGTCTCGCCAGCCGCAGACCGCAACTCGCCCCTGCTTGACCTTCACCACGTATCCATCCGGAGCCACCGCGTCCAGTTCCGACTGGGCGATCAGTCCGGCCTTGACCGCCTGACTCCCCACAAGGAGGCTTCCGAGAGGTGCTGTCGCGCCAGGGGCTTCGGCGCGTTCCAGGCACTTGCCGGTCATGGCCTCGAGGTAGTTGGCGAGCTCCTCTGCCGCCAGAGTCTCACGCGGCGTCGCACCCGGTGCGAGTAGGATTCCGCCGGCCGCAACTCCCTCGCCAAGGGTGATCTGTCCGACTGTCCGCGGCGGCGTCGGTGGCTCTACACCCAGGGTGTAGACGGAGCTCGTTTCCTCACCGGCCTGCATCGCCGGGGAGGCGAAGGCCCAGATGCCCTGGCGCCCAGCGTAGTTGTCATGCCGCGCATCGAAGGCGTAGACGTTCCCGAAGTCAGCAGCCTCGAAGATCAGGTTGCGCTGCGGCGTTCTCAGGACCATCACCGGCCCGGAGGCCGCAATACCGCCTTTGACCGGCTGCGCAGGGATGACCGTTCGGCTCGTGACGGTGCCCGCAGCGTTGGCCATCTCGACGAGACCGTCGGTCAGCGCCGAGACCGGCACCATCGCCAGCGGGTACTCGACCGGCCCTACTTCGACTCCCGCCGCCAGTCTCACCCGCAGACTGATGCGTGCCTGGGCTGCTTCCAGAGAGACCTCGTAGACGACTCTCCCGCCCGGGAGGTCGGCGCTCAGGGTGAGGGCTGTGCCATCGGGCGTGGTCTGCACCTGGCCTGCCTTCCAGGCCTCACCGAGGGTCAGCACGGAGCCGTTGTAGCCGGGCTTGAACACGGTCAGGTACGAGCCCTGCGAGACGACCTGCCCACCGTAGGTTAGTGTCAGTCCCTGCGCACCGACCGTCGCAGTCCAGTCGCCGCGCGTGACCGTCACCGGGGTCTGGGCAGCTCCCGCGAATCCAGTGACCAACAGACCAGCCAGACAAAGCGCAGCCCGTCGCATAGTCGCACCTCCAGGATTCCAAGCCGATCGAAGCGTCCGACGCGTGTCGCTGTAGTTGCAGTCCATTTGTAGCTTCCCCCTTCAGGGAGGGCATGCCTCCTGCACCCTCGGAACCAGGAGTCCAACCTTCCGAGGAGCCAGGCAGGAGGCGGAAGGGCAGCGGGGGAAACCTGCCTTTTCAGGCTCCCAAGACAGGTGTGACCCCTCAGAGACGAGGAGTTGTGCCCCTTGTGGATGGCTTCGACCGCGACGGGGGCAAGGTCTGCTTCGACGAGGTCGGCCTCTATCGAGTACCGTAAGCAGCCGACAGACGGCACCGCTAACCCTTGGGAGGCCGGCATGGTCATCGACGCCCACCTTCACCTCAAGCACGGAGACGCCGCCCGGACGGAGTACCCGGTTGAGACCATCCTTGAGGTGATGGACGCCGTCGGCATCGACCGGTCGGTGGTGTTCGCCATGTCCACGACCGCCCGGCACGCTGTCGAGATGGCGGCTACCGCGGTGGCTCAGTGCCCGGAGCGTCTCATCCCCTACGCCTATGCGCTTCCCTCCTACGAGGAGCCTGTGCTCGAGGTCCTGCGCGAGGCCGTCACCCAACTGGGCTTCAAGGGCATCAAGGTCCACGCAGGGGAGTGCCGTCTGACAGACTACATCGTGGACCCCGTGTTCCGATTGGCCGGCGAGCTGGAAGTGCCGTGCCTGGTGGACTTCGGCGGCGACCTTGCGAGTGCCCGCAGGCTTGCAGGGGCCTTTCCCGACACCCAGCTCGTGATCGCACACTTCGGCAAGTACCTGTGCGTTGACCCGGGGCTGCTACGGTCGTGCATAGGGTTGGCCGAGGAGTTCGCGAACGTCTGGCTCGATGCGTCGGGGGTCGTGCTCCCCTGGGTGATCGCCGAGGCGGCCAGGCGTATCGGTGCCGACCGCATTCTTTTCGGCACGGACGGCCCCCACCCGATGCCCGATTTCGCGACCTTCGCCGGCGAGCCGCTTCGGCAGATGAGGTCGCTGGGGCTTACGTCCGCCGACGAGGCGATGATCCTGGGCGGAACGGCTGCCCGACTGCTGAAGCTGACGGGATAGCAGCCGGCCTCAGTAGGACCTGTCCACCGACCGGATCTTGCGCAGCCGGTGCAGGCTCTTGCGACCGCTCCGGCGAATCTCACTCTCTAGCCCTGCAGGCCCTGGGGTAGGCTCTCCAGGACGGGAGCCATGGTGCAGTTCCAGACCGCAGTCTAGCGACGCTGAAGCTGGAGCCCCGAGACCATGACCGACGTAGCGGAGTCCAACCTCTGCCAGCGGTGCCTCCACGAGGGGCGACACACTGAGGTCGAGCCCGGCCGCCTCCTGTGCCCGGACTGCTGCAAGGCAGAGAACCTTGCGTACCACAACGCCCAGGCTGAAGCCCGCAGCAGTGAAGCGCCAGACAGGGGTCTGTGCCCGGCCTGTGGAGGGGTCGCGTACGCCTCCGATTCGCGCTGCCTGGTGTGTGGTGCGAGCCTTCCGTGGTCGCCTGCACTCCCTCGTCCCAAGCGCCTGGCCCTTGTCTCGCGACTGTGGGTTCGGTCTCTGGCCGTCCTTTTCGGCGTTGCCGTTCTCGGCGCTGCTGTCTATGGGCTCAGTGTGGCACGCAAGACTGACCCGCGCCAGCAGGTCCTGGAGGCCTTCCGCGACCTCGACACCGCGCTCAGCGAAGGAGTGAACTACCGAGGTTACCGCCAGAGCCTGCTCCGGACGAAGCAGCAGGTCACGCAAGCCATGCATGACGTTCCCTCCGACCAGCTCACCTCCGAGTTCTGGACCGAAGTGTCCGCCGCCGTGAACGACTACGAGTCCGCGAGCGAGATATGGGCAGAGCGGCTCAAGTCCCCGACGCGTCCCTCGATGGATGGCGACCCCGCGATCGAGGCAGCCTGGGCCGCTGCAGGCAGCCACGTCGCGACTGCTCGCAAGGCCCGCTAGGGCCCAGCACCCACCGGGCACGTCGCAACGGCATCTCCGTCCCCCTTCATCTCCCCCACCGGCTAGTTTGGAAACCTACAGGCTTGCTTCAGGAGGTCTTTAGCTATGTCTACAGGCCCTACTGTTACAATTTGTGCAGTGAGGGCCTGATGATCGCCCTGTGTGGCCATTTCGGCGTCCTCGGACGAGCCTCGGTCGTGCCCTTCCTGCATGGGTGGCGGACACACTAGACGACTAGGAGAGGGAGAGGATCATGACGAGAGCAGGTTACTACCGGGCCGCAATCGTCGCGATAGTGTTCCTTGGCATCCTGGGACTTGCCCTTCCGGCAGCAGCGAAGGATCTGGTCCCCTTCAAGGGCTACGTCAACCTCGAGGTTACCGCCTTTGACATCGGGACGGACCATGCGACAGTGACCCTCTCAGGGGTTGGAGAGGCCACGCATCTGGGCGACTTCACCCTGTCGGAGACCGTCACCGTCCAGCTCAACGGAACGTACACTGGTTCCGAGACCTGGACGGCGGACAATGGCGACCAGTTGTTCAGCACGTCAGCGGGGACCTTTACGCCCTGGCTGCCATCAATCCCCACCTCCGTAACCGGGACATACACCTTCACCGGCGGGACAGGTCGGTTCGCCAACGGTACCGGCTCGGCCAACATGACGACGTCGATCAACTACCCGAGTCTCAGCCAGACTTTCAGCGGCAAGATCACATCCCCCGGAGCAAACAAGAAGTAGGTCCTATCCGGACAGAGGGTTTCGCGTCTGTCACCCATGCAGGATGGGCGTAGCGAGATCTGTCGCGAGCACACAAGCCCCACTCCACATCGGCCAAGTGACTGCTGGGCTCGGGTCCGGCAGCCCATACTGGCGACTCCAGCCTGAGTGTCCCCACCAACAGCATCTTCCGCACTGCTCGCCAGACCGCGACATACCCATCTCGACGAAGTGACCACTCACCTCGATGTTCGGCCCTCCAGGCAGGTATGGGCTCGGCAACCGTGGAAGAGGGCAAGCACACCGGCGGCGTGAGTCGTGCGAGTGCTCCGCCGCCCTTGAACCACGAGTTCAGGTCTCGCCAACACAGAGGCCGGTTCAGCCATGCCAGAGGTGACACCGTGAGCTTCTCCCCAGTCGGGCTGCTGCGGATGCCGTCGCGGCGCCTGCGCACCCTCTTTCTGCTTGCCACCATCGTGGGCTTCATCGCCGGCGGAACCTGCGCGGCGCAGGAACCCGCAGGCGACTACCCCGTCCCTGAGCCCCATCCTGTAGCAAGCCCCTTGCTGGTCGGATCCTACTACTTCCCCGGCCACTTCAACGCCATGCGCTGGGTGCCGATGGCGGCCTTCGGATACCCCTATCCTCTGTTGGGGTACTACCGCGACGGTGAGCCTGAGGTCTCCGACTGGCACATCAAATGGGCGGTCGAGCACGGGATCGACTTCTTCGCCTTTGACTGGTACTACGACTACAAGACCGGCAACGTATCCGCACACAACAACGCCCTCGACCTTGGCTTCCTCCGCGCACGCTACCGGAGCCTGATGAGCTTCTGCATCTTCTGGTGCAACGAGGAGCGGGGCGACCCGGACTACACCGAGGAGCAGATGGCGCTGCTTGCCCGTACCTTGCGGGACCGGTACCTCAAGCAGCCGAACTACCTGCGCATCGACGGCGCAGCGGTGCTGATGGTCTCGTGCCCCGACCGGCTCCTCAAGCGCTTCGGAGCCGCCGGGTGCAAGAGCCTGTGGGAGATGATGAGCCGCGAGGCAGGTACGCCACTGTACCCCATCGCCAAGCAGCATACGGACCAGGCAACCCTCAGTGCAGCAGGCTTCCGAGCCTGCACGGCGTATAACTACGCCAGCGCGAACATGCCCGCGGGGCAAAGACAAGCGCCCTACGACACCATGGCCGAGGGCTACGAGGCCAGATGGCAGGAGGCAGTGGGCCAGGGCGTTCTGCCCTACATGGTGCCCGTGTCGCCGGGATGGGACTCGCGTCCCTGGTACAACGATACGGCGATGGTGCGGACCAATCCCCGGCCGGAGAAGTTCCGGAAGATGTGCGAGGCCGCCAAGACCTACGTCAACCCCAGGCTGCAGGCAGTGATCGCGGAGTGCTGGAACGAGTTCGGCGAGGGCAGCTACATCGAGCCCTGCACCCAGTATGGCTTCGGCTACCTCGACGCGCTTCGCGATGCCTTCTGCCCCGACAACCCGCACCACCTGGACCTGACTCCGCAGCAGCTTGGGCGCACGAGTCCGGTGTTCGCCGACATTCCCGTGCTCACCGAGCGGGACATTGCCGCCCAGGAGGGCAACCTGCTCTACAACCCGGGCTTAGAGAAGACCTGGGGATGGGTCTACTTCCGCGGTGAGGACGCCAGACGGGAACAGGGAGCAGCACACTCAGGAGACTGGGCTTGTGTCGTCACCCCGAAGGATGGCGGCCTGAAGAGCTTCGCTCCGGTTCCACTGCAGGCTGGGGACGAAGTCGAACTGTGGGCCTGGGTGAAGACTGAGCCTGGTGCAACGGCCTCGATCCAGGGCGCCCTGTTCCGGGGAGCTTCCTGGCTGGGGACCTACCGCCGCATCGGCACGGCGAGCGGCCCGGAGTGGACGCGGGTAGCAGCGCGGTTCACCTGGGACGAGAAGCAGGCCGACCGAATCGACATCGAGATCGCCCCGCGCGACGGAAGCGTGTGGGTGGATGACACCGGCATCCGCAAGATCGGGGGCAAGTAGCCGGTCGGTCCTCTACCCACCACGACTGCGCGGCCGAACTGCCTTTGGCGCTCCATCCTTGAACAAGCCTGAGCTGATTGGCCCTCCATGAGAGATCCGGAACTGTCGGCCCTACTCATTCTTTCGTAAGGCTGGGAGACGGAAACCATGAACTGGAGCTTCCTGCTGTCGGCGCTGTTCACACTGCTTCCGCTCGTCGCCTTTGCACAGGACAACCTGGTCGCCAATGGCGACATGGAGCAACTCACACCGGAGGGTTCAGCCCCGGCAGTCTGGGCGGCGGCAGGTGATGCGAAGAGCGTCACCCAGAAGTTGTCGCCGGATGCTGGACGCCAGGGCGGTCACAGCCTGCGTCTTGACTGCACTGCAATCGTGCAGGATAACCCGGCCAGCCATGCGATGATCTGTCAGATGGGGCAGGTCGGTGTGGAGCGGGGCAAATGGTACAAGGTCTCGCTGTGGGCGAAGCAGACCGGCCTCGACGACGTTCCCATATCCATCGCGCTCTCGAACACGCAGGGATGGGCGAACCTGGGGCTCTCCTCAAGCCTTCAGATTGGCCCGGACTGGGAGCAGTTCGACTTGACCTTCCAGGCCACAGCGGACTGCCGCGAGACAACACGCTTCCAGATCTGGTTCACGAGCCCCGGCACGCTGTGGCTGGACGACGTGTCCTTCCGCGAGACAGCGCCGGAGCGCAGCGGTCCGACCCTGATCTGGCCGGCCGAGGGACGTCGCAACCTGCTGCCGAATGCAGGCTTCGAGGTCGGCACCGACGGCTGGGGCAGTACCGGGGACTTCCCCACCCGTGGCTGGGCGCTGCCGATGAACGCCCTCTTCGGCGAGGTCGTAACCGAAGGCGCACGCCAGGGCTCACGGTGCTTCCGCATGGCCCTTACCGCGGAGAACCTGCCGGTGGACTACTTCGATTACTTCGGTATGACCCGCCAGCCGGCGAAGTCGCTCCTCCTCGGGAGTGTCGGCTGGATGCCAACCACCCCTGGTGCTTCCTATTGCTTCTCGGCCTGGGTCAGGGCCAGCCGAGATGACATGCCGGTCCGCCTCCAGGTGAACCAGTTCCGTGCATCCGTCCTCAGCCGGCAGGTGCAAGTGGGCAGAGACTGGCAGCGGTTCCAGTTCGTCGTCAAGCCCACTTCCCAGTGGTGCTACGTGGCGGCCGGACCAGTTCTCGATCAGCCTGACGCACTGCCGGTCACGGTCTGGATGGACGGGCTGCAGTTCGAGGCAGGCGAGCAGCCCACCGACAACACCGCCCGCGACGCGGTCGAGGCAGGTCTCTCGACCTCCCGCGACGGCAACGTGTTCATGGCGGGCGAACCCGTGGCCCTGGACCTGGCAGTCAGCAACACTTCTGCCGACCCCGCAAGCGTGGAAGTCACGGTGACCGACTTCAACGACCAGACGGTCTCCCGCAAGCGCTTCCAGATTCCGGCCGGCACTGCGCTGTGGCGCCAGAGCGTCGACCCCGGTCTCTCCGCAAAGGGCTTCTACCGCGCCCATCTCTCGGTCAATGGTCAGGAGAAGCCGCGCGGCCTGCGCTTCGCCGTGATCCCTCGCTACCAGGACAAGGACTCCATCTTCGGCGTCAACCACGCCTATCCGTGGCCACACCTGCTGAGGGAGTGCGTGTCGGCCGGAATCCTGTGGGTCCGTGACTGGTCCGTGAAGTGGCAGGATGTGCAGCCCACGGCAGAGGCGCCCTTCGACTTCACAGAGACGGACTACCAGATTGACCGGCCGATCTCCTTCGGCCAGCAGGTCCTGACACTGCTGCCTTTCCCCTCGGCGAACTGGTCCTCCAGTGCACCTGAGGAGGTGAAGGTTGGCCCCAACTACCCCGAGATCCGTCAGCGCCAGGCCTTCGCTCCGCGCAGTGACGCCGAGTTCTCGCGATGGGTCGCCGAGACTGCTCGGCACTACCGCGGTCGCACCACGTGGTACCAGGTCCTCAACGAGCCCGTCTACACGGACTACTCCCTGCCCCGGAGTCGCGGCTACACAGGGAAGGACTACGGTCGCCTGGTCAAGGTGTTCGCGAAGGCCGCACGCGAGGCCGATCCTGACTGCCGCATACTGGCGGGGATTGGTGGGTGGCCGAGTTCGGTCGAGGCAATGTTTCGTGACATGTTCGACCAGGGGGCACTGGATGCCATCGACGCGGTCGACGTGCATACCTATCCAGGCCTGACCCCGCCGGAGGCCACGGAGAGGGGTCTCACGGTGCTGCGCGATCTGATGCAGCAGCACGGCAAGGTGAAGCCGATCTGGCTCACCGAGCACGGGTACTACAGCGACGATGACTTCGAGCAGACCCCGATCCGTCGCGGCGGCTTCGCAGATCCCTTGCCCAGCGAACGCGTGCAGGCCGAGTTCAGTATGCGGTTCAACGTGATCCTGCTGGCGAACGGGGTCGAGCGGATCTTCTACCACGCGGGGACCTGCCCCGGCCTGAACGCCGACAACACAGAGGGCGTGTTCTTCGAGTACGGTGGCGCTCCGCGCAAGATATACACGGCAGTGGCGGCCTTTGCAGACCTCTTCCGGCCGGGAGTCCAGCCGCTGGGTGAGTGGGACTGGGGCAAGCCGGCGAAGGCCTACTTGTTCCGCAGCGACGATCGACTGATCCTGGCAACCTGGGTGCGTAACTCAAGGACCAGGGGGCAGGTGAACTGGACCGATGAGCGCATCGTCGCCCGGGACCTCATGGGCAACGACCTGCCGGCGCGGTCTGTGCAGCTCACCACGGCACCGGTGTTCCTGGTTGCTCGGGGCATGACACCGTCGGAACTGGAGCAGTCGCTGAAGCATGTGCCCTAGGAGGGCAACTGCGGTCTCAGTAGAACCGCGTGCCGCCGAGGCTGTGGCCGAACCCGAGGAGGAGCACGTCCGTGTCACGGTCGTAGCCGGTGACAATGCGGTTCCACGAGGCCCGCACCTGCCACTTCGGGCTGAGCCATCTGGCCGCCGACATCGTGATGACACCTGACAGGAAGGGGGCGTCACCGCCGCTGGCGGAGCTTCGGCGAGAGTCCGCAGCCCAGTAGGTTCCGACGCCCAGCCCCAGGGAGCAGGAATCAGCGGGGAACCGGCGGACCGCCCACACCTGTGTCACCAGGCCGTTACGGCGGATGAGCCGAGGGTCACCTTCGTTGAGGAGGCCCACGCTCCAGTCCAGGTATCGCGCGAAACTGCGGCGGTAGTCGAGGTAACCGGCCATCGACTTCTCCGCGCTGAAGCTGTTGACGATGGTCCGGCCACCGAGGAGGTTCATCTCTTCCCGTCTGGCCTGGGTCTCAGGTTCGGTGCCACGGGTCGAGGGTGGATTGCTGTCGGCAGAGAGCAGGTAACCGAAGCCCAGGTTCAGGGTCCTGGTGTTGATGCTGGATTGCGCCCAGAGGAAGTTACTGCGCAGGTGCGCGACCCACCGATCGTTCATCTGCCACGCGGCATCGAGACTGTAGATCGCTCCCCAGCCGTGGTCGTCGGAATATGAGCTGTCCCCGGCCTTGATGGTCGTGTCGAAGTAGCGGTAGGGCCCAAGGCCCATGCCAAGGGTGAGACGGTCATCGAGTGTCTTCGTGCGCAGCCAGAACTGCACGGAGTGGCCGTCGCGCCGGTGGTTGTCGACATGCCCCTCGTTCAGCCAGCCAAAACTCACAGCCTCGTGGTCCCCCACGCTTTGCATGTACTGCAGTTCCCACGAGGCTGAGGCCTCATGCTCGTCGACATCCTGCATCCACCCACCGAGCAGCGACACTTCCTTCGTGCGGGTCGTAGGAGGCGTCTGGACGGGGCTCTGCGCCTGCTGCCCGAGGGCAAGGCCGTCGGCTGCTGCCAGCAGTGCGACAAGTAACACCAAGGAGGGGCCGGGACTACCGGACCGCAGCATGGACCTTTTCGGCAGCGTCTGGTGCAATGGGGATTGCCCCTCTCGGTACCCAGCGGCCTAGGAGAACGACAGGCGCGAGTGTAGCACAGGCCGCCAACCAGGGGAACAGGCCGTCCCACGAAACAGAGGTTCCCCGAGTGCTCCCGGCGAAGAACCGCGGCGGTACGTCCTCGCTCTCCCTGACGCACCGGACCCGGCACAACGCCAGAGCCTACTACTGTGTGGGTGCCGTGTCCGGACTGCCCACTACCGAAGTGAGGGGTCTTGATATGGCCGGACCTGTTGCCGCCGAACACGGAATCGTCTGCCGTCTGCCGGGTGAGAGGCTGGGGTACTTCGGCTGGCCCACGGTGGCGCGGCTGGAGGATGGAAGGCTGGTGGTGGCAAGCTCGGGGCTGCGCACAGAACACGTCTGCCCCTGGGGGAAGACGGTGCTCAACTTCAGCGACGACGACGGACGCACCTGGTCGCCGCCTCAAGTCATCCAGGACTCAGCGATCGACGACCGCGACGCCGGTGTGATCGGTCTTGGCGGGAATCGGCTGCTGGTCAGTTGGTTTCGCTCCGACACCCGACAGTATGCCCAGGCCTCCTGGATACCGGAGACTGAGCGTGTGAAGTGGCAAGAGGTCCTCGCGACTTGGGCTGACGAGATGGTGAACAGCCTGCTCGGGTCGTGGGTCCTGCGGAGCGAGGATGGCGGAAGCACTTGGGGCGAGCCAATCCGTGTGCCCGTGTCGACTCCCCACGGGCCGATCCGCCTGCAGTCCGGAGACCTGCTCTATCTGGGCAAAGAGTACGACTACCCGGATCAGAAGGTACAGGGCATGATCGCCGCCTGCGGCAGCCGCGATGAGGGACTGACCTGGGAGCGTCTCGGGGCGGTGCCTGTGTGCCCGGCGACCGATCCCGTCAACTACCACGAGCCTCACGTCCTGGAACTGCCCACCGGCCGCCTGATAGGGATCATCCGTATCCAGGACCACAGCGGCAAGACCCTCGAGGCCGCGGGCATCCCGAACTTCAGCATGATGCAGACCGAGTCCGACGACGGCGGCGTCACCTGGACGGAAGCTCGGCCCCTGGGCTTCCCCGGCTCGCCACCACACCTGCTGCGCCACTCCTCCGGCGTCGTGGTGCTCACCTACGGCTACCGCCTCGCGCCCTTCGGCCAGCGAGCAGCCCTGAGCTACGATGACGGCGCTACCTGGGAGCATGACTGGGTGATCCGCGACGACGGCCCGGACAGCGATCTGGGCTACCCGTCCACGGTCGAGATGGCTGACGGCTCGCTCTTCACCGTCGCCTACCAGAAGGTGCCGGGCGACAAGAAGTGCTCGCTGCTGTGGTCGCGCTGGTCCCTGCCGGGGTAGTACCGGCTACCGAGAGGAAACGTCTGTCCTGTCCTGGCGACAGGGCAGACGTTCTGTTCCTGTCCTGTCCTACTGCGAGGCCAGCCACTTCGTGACGCCGAGGAAGGCCTGGCGCTCGACCCCTGAGAGCTGGTGTTGGTAGCCGTGATAGGGGCCGACGAAGGCCACTCGCCCCTTCCCTATCTCCCCAAGAACATACACGGGATCGCCGAAGGTGTTCGTGATGACCGTGGTACCCTTCGGGCCGGGACGGAAGATCATGTGGTCGCGGAACTCCGTCGGAAACTCGGTGCCCGGGGCAAGCCCCGCCAGCGCCGGATGCTGACAGGCCACCTTCAGGTTCGTCTCCACCACGTGGCGTTCAGCCTCGACCTTGTGCTGCGGGTAGCCACGCGTAGCGATCTCCGGGAAGGGGCTCTCCATGAACCAGGCGGTGTCGTGAGCCAGCATCACTCCGCCGCCCTGCTCCACATAGGCGCGCAGTGCCCGGCTGAAGGGTTCGTCGGCTGCCTGCGCAACATTGTAGTTCTGCAGGATCACCACGCGGAAATGCTTCAGGTAGTCCAGGGCCAGGCCCTGGAGCTCGTGAACCTCGAAGGTCCCCTCCTGCTCGATCATCTGCTGCATCAACTGTCGGTTGTCGAAGACGGCCAGTTGCGGCTTATCGGTCTTGGCCCTGAAGCCGGCTGCGTCACCCGGGTCAGGCGTTCGCCGCGGGCGCTCCCAGAATCGGTCGGCCCTGCCGAGCTTGATCTCCCGGCACGCCCGTGAGAACCACCGGAAGTACTCGGGATGCGTCGTCCGGTAGGTAGGCCCTTCGTAGAACACCCAGTACCCGTCCGTCTCAGCCGCGCTCATGGCGGCGTTGCGTCCGCAGAACTCTGGGTCGGCACCCTTCACCACGGGGTCCAGGCCACCCATGTACATAAGGTTGGGGCAGTGCTCCCGAGCGTAGGTCTGGTTGCGCAGGAGAGTGGCCCGGTTCGCCTGCAAGGACTGCATGTGCGGCAGCAGACCGGCCGGTCGACCGTAGATGCTTGGGTCGGCCAGAATCAGCGGCGCTTTGGCAGTGCCCCACTCGCGGTAGATGGCCTCGGTGATGAACAGCGTTCCCGGAGCCGGGTAGACGCAGAACTGGAACCTCGGGTTGATCTCATCCACCAGCTTGCGCAAGGTCCGGCAGCGCTGCCGCCAGTGGTCAATCTGGAAGGCCGCGAAGGCACTGTCCAGCTTGTGCTCTCGGAGCCAACCAGCGCGTTCGCCAAAGGCCAGGACGGGAAGCTCGATCTTCCGGGACCGCGCGAAGTCACCCAGGATCTTGTCATCGTAGGAGAGACCATACACGTTGCCCTCTCCGCCGGGCGAGTAGTTCTCGTAGTCCAGGAACACGCCGATCAAGGCAGGGCACTCGGTGCTGATCCGGGCGTACTCCAGGATCGTGCTGTTCATCCAGTCCCACAACTCGTCGGAGTTGGGGCTCGCGAGCTCCTGCTCGGTGCCGTCGGCCCAGACCATCTTCACCTTGCCCTTGGCGATCATGTCGCCGCGCATCCAGGGCATGTGGAAGATTCCCTGCTGCTGTGCGAGGGTGGCGATCCGGCGCACCTCACGGTAGTCGTCGTTACCCAGGCGGGGAGAGACGACATTGAACCCGGCCGCCGCGATCTCCTTGACGTGCTGCTCCGTCATGACCCACTTGTTGTCGGCCATCAGTACCTTGTCCACCAGGACTCGCAGCTTGGTCCCGCGGCCAAGGTCATCGCGGTCCTTCGTCTCAGCCCCTGCCGACATCACCAGGCCCAGGATCAGTAGCGCTGCGGCACAGGGCTTCAGGCATCGCGTCACGAGTACCACCCATTCCTGTACGAAGCTGGATACACACGTCGGTTCAGCCAGGTCAGCAGACGGCCTGCGGCTACTGCTCCTCCCGTCTCGTCGCTTGCACGGTGATCCCCAGGCCCTCAAACAGATACAGGATGGAGAACCCGTACCAGACCGTATAGAGGAGGTAGAAGGCCAGGAGCGCGAACAGCGGCAGCCCTGCCTCGGACGGAGACCGCGGTGCGATGCCGACGAAGTTGTACGCCGGCTCGCAGACCTTCGTCCGGAGCATGCTGGCGAAGTTGGACGCCGGGACGTCGCCCTCCTCCACGAACTGCCGGTAGATGGCGTCGAGAGCCGCCCACCAGCAGTAGATGGCCTCGCGACCCGAGAAGCCATAGGCCGCCTGCAGCTCTCTCTCCCTGCCCCGGTACATTCCCTCGGCATCGGCGATGATCGCTCGGGCTACTGCGCCCAGGTCTCCCGCGAGTTCCACAGTCTTTCCGTGCGCCCTGGTCTGCGCTCCGGCAACCGCGAACACTCGCTCGATATGCTCCGCGATCACCGGGTCCCTAGGGGTCACCTGAGCCCGGAAGCTCTTCCCCGCGTAGTTCGCCGATTCCTCGGCGACCTTCGGCAGGAAGTAAGACGAGTTCTTGCTGAGTTGATTGAAGAAGCCGTCGGCCCACTGCAGCCCGGTCTGGTCGTCGAGCACCGGGCTCAGGCAAACAGTGAGGGCGATGACGAAGGTCACCAGGCCCACGAGGCCAAGGGTGAACTTGGTACGATTCCTCACCACGGGCCCTTCACCCCTTCCTCAGTGGGCGTGATCGCCGATCGTGGTACTCTCCACGCGCGGAAGATGGGCAAAGAAGCTGTACAAGACCCAGAGCGCGAAGAATCCTACCAGACCGAAGAACAGGACCGTCCCGACATTGTCGATCATCTTGCCGATGGGCGCCGAGAGCTGGATCAGGCCGCTCTCCGTGAGCTTCCGAGGTAGGGCTGCAAGCCGGTTGACGAAGCCCGCAAGGATCGTTACCGCGTAGAACGCCCGGATCACGACACCCTTCACCATGGTCGTCACCATCGCCCCGATCTGCACCCCCACCAGCGACCCCAGCAGCATCCCCATCGCCACCGTGTAGAAGACATAGCCGTACAGGGCGTACTGCATGATCGAGGAGTAGGCCGTGGTGAAGATGATCTGCAGGATGTCGGTGCCGACGGTGGTGAAGGTGGAGACGCCGAGTCCGTAGACGAACATGGGGAAGGTGAGGAAGCCGCCGCCGACTCCCATGACGGCGGCTACGAGACCAACAAGGAAGCCAGAGAGGATGACGGGGTAGACCGATATGCTCCGTCCGCCGGGCACCATGTCCTCATCGAAGGCGATGCGCGGCCGCAAGGGAAGGGTCTGCAGGCGCCGTGCACAGGACCCCAGGTCGTCCGCCTTGCCAGAGGAGGAGGTCGCCCGCCGAGAAGCTCGGGACCAGTCTGCAAGTGCGTAGGCCCCGAGAGACCCCAGGACCACGACGTAGACGGCGCTGATGAAGGCGTCGCTCAACGAGGGATTCGCATTGTAGACGTGACGGCTGATCCAGCCTCCGAGGCTCACGCCCACGCTGGAGCCCAGGACGAACCACGCCGCCAGCCAGAAGTTGACGTTGCCCAGCTTCCTGTGGATCGTGGTCCCCATGATGGCCTTGGCGAAGAGGTGGAACTGGTCGGTGCCGACAGCCATGATCCCCTTGACGCCAAAGCTCATCAGCGCCGGGGTGAGGATGTAGCCGCCGCCCGCGCCGATGACGCCGGTGATGAGGCCGGCAATCAGCCCGGTAACGATGGAGCCCCAGAACATGCCGGGGGTGATGAAGGCGGGCATGTATGCCTGCCTGCCGCCGATTGTCTCAGGGAGGTCGGCGGCCAGGGCCATCTCCACCGCAAAGCCAGCCAGAACGGGCAGTAGCGCCACCACGAGTGCCCATCGCCGACGGCCGAGAAGGAGGCGACTGGTCTCAAGCTCCCGCTCTGCCTCGGCCTGAAGACCAAGGTGAAGGAGCTCTCCGATGCGCACGACCCGACGGCCAAGGGCTCGCACCATCCTGGGCTCCTTGAAGCGCTGTCGTTTGCGGTGATGCGCACCGGACTGCGGCGGATCATCACAGCGCCCTGCTGGTCACCGGTCTTCACCGGCACAGACGCCGTCAAGTAGTCTCGTCATCACTCTCCCCGTGACGACGTGCCCAGAGCCGGGCCGCCACTGCGAAACCCACAAGGAACCCGCCGATGCCACCGTACTCCGCACCCTTGTCACCCGCCGCAATCGCACCGATCACTGCACCCACGGCGACTCCGACGACCGCACCGGCCAGGGCCACGATAGTGGCCATGGTACCCACCTCCTGAAGGGGCCTTGAGCTCCCATGGGAAGCACTGGCACCGGAGGTAGCCGCCGCATCGAGCTTGGCGCCGCTGACGGCGCCCTCCAGGATAGGCCCACCTCTCAAAGTCAGTCACCCCGTGTCTCTGGGTTCGCTCTCAACGCCCTTGGGTCCTGCCACTTTCCCCCTAGCACGAGAGCACCGCAGGCATACCAAGGGCGTCCCGACTAGGCAGCTCCCGCCGCGAGGACCTCCTGCAGCAGACAGGGGTTGTCGGTCAGAATCCCGTCGATGCCGTAGCCGATGTAGAGGCGCATGTCCTCCTCGGTGTTCGCGTAGAACACGTTCGCCGTCATCCCCGCCCCATGCACCGCGGCGCAGAACTCCGCCGACATCACGCTCCGGTCCGGCTGCAGAATGGTGAATCCCGCGGCCTTCGACCGACGAAGGTACTCAAAACCATCCGGACACATCGGCAGCCAGCAGCAGGGCACCTCAGGATCGATGGTCCGGACCCGATCCAGGGACTCGAGGTAGTCGTGGACGATATGCGCCCTACCCTTGAGCCCGGCGGCAGCGAAGGCGTCCATGAACCGCTGCTCGAAGCCGAGGCTTCCGCTCGTGTCCTTCGTCTTCAGGTGGATGTTCAGCCACATCGGAGCCGGGAGCGCCGCCGCAGCTTCCTCAAAGGTCGGCACCTTCTGCCCCGCAAACTCGGGCCCGAACCAACTGCCGGCGTCCAGCGCCCTGATCTGCTCGAAGGTCATCTCAGCGATCGTGCCGCTTCCGTTGGTGCACCGGTCGACGGTCGGGTCATGCATGACCACCAGATGCCCGTCGACGGTGAGGTTCACGTCGAGCTCAACCATCGGGGCGCCCAGGGCGACCGCCCGCTCAAAGGACGCCAGTGTGGACTCCGGGGCATGGGTCGGATCGCCCCTGTGTGCGCAATTGACCGTCATCTTCCGTACCTCCCGCGAACTGTCTCTTGCGGCCAATCAGACCTCCGCCGACTGCCTCTCTCGCCCCGGCGTTCTCGATCACTGCCCTGCCGCGACTACATACAACCACCGATGCGTCGTGGTGGCCGTGGTCGCGAAGACCAGGGCGCCGTTCTCCAGCCGACAAGGGATGGCTTCTCCACGACTGCCCGGAGTGGCGCCCTCGGCGAACATGGCAACCTTCTCAGGCAGGCCAACGGCCGGGATGCGGACCACGCCTTCGCCCTGGATCCGCGCCTGGAGGATCGCGCCACCTGGGACACGTCGCGACTCCGGAACGGGTGCCCAGGAGATCAGCGAGAGCGACTTGTCGGCGAAGACCGTCTCGTGGCCGTCAATCGTCACGCGGTCGGCCCAGCTTCCCGCGAAGGCCAACAGACGGCCCTGATCGTCGACCCGGAAGGCCAGGGGCGCGACGCCCGAGTAGCTGACCGTGTGGCCGTTCACATGGAGGTCCTTCAGCTCCAAGCTCAGCGGCGGCGCGGGACAGCGCTCCAGGTACTTGCGGTCCTGTTCCTCGTTGCGCGAGAAGCCGCCGGGCCAGTCTTCCTCCACGTCGCGCAGGTGGTTTGCGATCGCAACCGTTCCGTTCGGGAAGCGGCAGACCAACTGCGGTCCCGTGCGAGAGAGGACCTCCGTGTTGTCGTTCACGCCCTCGAAGCGGCCACTGGGTGGGTATGCCCCCAGAGCGCTCAGCACCTCGAACCAGTTCCGCACATCATAGCCCAGGCTCCCGGACTGGTCGTCGCGCGGACGGTAGCCCAGGAAGGTCGCCGTTCCACCACCGGGCAGCGTCCGCACGGTCCCCACAACCTGGCCCTTCACGCGAGCGACCGGCACCACACCCTCCGCAGGCGTGACGGGGTAGGTGCGGTCCGGCAGGAAGTCGGTCAGGATCACCTGCGGCGCCACGCTCGCCAGCGGGCCCTCGAAGCTCACCTGACGACCGGGCGAGAGCCGACCCTCGTCCGGACCTGGCTCATACTTCACGCCGAAGAGCTCCTGCCAGGCAGGGAGTGCGTCCTCGCCCTCGGCAGTGAGAACCGGCGGCGGCCCGGACCAGAGGATGCGGCCACCGGCCTCGGCGAACTCCCGCATCAGGTCCAGCAATCGTCGCGACGGGAAGGGCTCGAAGGTCGCCACCAGCGTCGTGAAGCGCCGACCGGCAACCACTACCGCCTTGCCCTCCACCTTTCCACGCTCCAGCAGCTTGTCGGCGGTGATGAGGTTGGCGTAGCCGTACTGGGTCATCCAGCTCCCGAAGCGCTCATCGACGGCGACGAGGTCCATCGGGTACAGCATGAGCACGTCCACGTCGCGGTGCTGCGTCTCCTGGACCATTCCCAGGTAGCCACCCGCAGTCCCGTAGACGCCGGCCAGGAGGCCGCGACGGTAGGCCAACTCCCCCGGCATCCCCCAGTGCGCACCGTAGGAGTAGGGCACCTCGTTGAGTATGCCCGTCGAGCAGGCCAGGGTCAGGCCCACGTAGTCGCGGTCCAGCCAACCACACTCCGCATGGTCGTTGCCGTTTCCCGTCAGGAAGTCGCCCCACCTGAAGTAGTCGTAGCAGGCCGAGGCAGCCTGATGCACCGTGTTCGACCACACGAAGTTCGACGTGTAGTCATAGGCGCTGGCGAAGTGGTTCTCGCGACCGGTCTCCCACTTGTCGATGGTCGGACTCTCCGCCCAGGTCGCATGCGCGCGAGCCTCGAGCTTGTGCCCCATGCACTGCTCGGCGTGGCGCTTGGCCTGCACGAACAGGTCCACCACGCCGTCCTGGAGCAAGTGGTAGTAGCGAGCACGGAACAGCGCGGTCCGACGGATCTCCCGCGGGCTGGCCCCGAAGACGTGCATGACCCCTTGTTTCGCCGTGAGGTCGGTCGCGCAGTCTTCCTGGCCGTGCACGAAGTAGATCAGGTACTTGGCGAAGTCCGCGAACTCCGCACCGTACAACTCCGCATAGCGCCGGGCAAGGCCGTCGCTCACGTACCGCAGGGCGAACTCCCCGTTGTCGTGGTGGCCGAAGTAGCTCCAGTCCTGCTGGATGTGCATCTCATCCGAGTACAGACCATTGAGCTTCACGCCGGCCGCGGTGTACTTGTCCACGAGGTTGTTCAGGAAGGGCAGGGCTTTGGGGCTGAAGTAGTCCATCTCCGGCGTGCGGTACTGCAGCACCACCAGCACGCGGTCGAGGTCGCCGAGGTCCGTGTGTCCTTCGCCGAAGATGCGGACGCGACGCCGGGGCTGCCCGCGATCCTCCCAGCGCTCGATCTTCGCCACATCGCTGATCTCGCGGATCGAGGCCGGATCGATGACCCGGTAGGGAGTCCCGCTGACCGGCTGCTCGTGGAAGGCGAAGACGCGAATGCCCGCCTCCTGCGGCTCTATGACTCCCTTGTTATTCCCCCACCTGAGCTGCTCCCAGAGCTGCACGCTGAAGGCCCCTGTGACCGGATCGCGCAGGCCCTTGCGGTAGTGCATCCAGGTGCCGGACTCGCCCGTTGCTTTGGTGTAGGCGGGCCCGATCTCCAGCGGGCTGAGCAGACTCAGTTCCAGGCCCAGACCGTAGCCTTCAGCGAACTTGCCGATGGCTGCGATCCGCTGGATGTACTCGTCCATGTCCGGCGTCAGGCTACGAGGCTTGCTTTGCCCCGGCCTGTATTGGCTGAAGAAGTGGTCGAAGGCGATGATGAGGGTGCGCTGCCCGGCGCTTTTGGCTCGCTCGCAGATCTTGCGCAGGCTGTCCTCCCTCTTGTTGAAGCCTGTGCTCAGGTCCATCACGCGGTCGGGATCGGCCAGCTCTTCCAGCTCCTGGTCATTGACCAGGATGATGGAGGGCCTCCCGATACTGAAGGCCCAGGGCCCTGCGAAGGACACTAACTCACCACGATACAGGTTCTCGGGCACTTGCGGCATCTCAGCCTCCTGTGCGACTGCGAAGGTGGCGGACAGGATGGTCAGAAGGACACCTGCCAGGCTCATGGGACACTCCTCGTGATGCGTCCTGAAGATGCGAACTACCGAGCTCGTCAGCCAGCCGGAGAGCCAATTGCAGTCGGCCTCACTCCGTTGCCCCGGCTCCGTATCTGTGCAGCACTTCCAGCAACTCGTCGATGGGGATAGCCGGTCGCACCACGCCATCGCGGCCGACCATCGTCTCGGCTTGCAGGAGCGAGTTGAGGATCGCCTCCTCGGTCGTCTCGATCGCCGCGCGGAAGAGCCCGCCAAGGTCCGTCTCGGCCACAAGGCTCTTGCCCATGAGGCGCTGCTCACCCTTCGCCGAAATCCGGTTGCCGGTGGTGGAGGCAAGCACGAAGTCTCCGCTACCATGGTCGGCGATCCCGCCGGCTCGTGCCAGACCGAAGGTCGCCCGCTTCGCGACTCGGTGCAGTTGGCGGGACTCAAGGGGAGCATCGGTCGCCAGGACGATGATGATCGAACCGCCGGGAGGTGGCGGCTGATCGGGTGGAAGTAGGTGGCGCCCCACCGGCACACCATCCACTCGCAGGTCGCGAGCGCTGCCGGTGTTGTTGAGGACCAGCGCACCCAGACGGTACCCTTCCAGCGCACCAGACAGTAACCGCGACGCCGTGCCGATCCCTGCCTTCCAGTTGAACCCCGTCATGCCCACTCCAGCCCCGACGTTGCCCTCTTCGACGTTCTCTCGCGAGGCCGCCTCCAGGGCCTGGCGCACGTGCTCAGCCTTCACATGCCGCCCCAGAATGTCATTGAGCCCACCATCATTGCACTCGCCCACGACCGGGTTGAAGGAGCGGGCCCTCGGGTTCTGCTCCGCCACGTAGTCCACCAGCGCATCGGCGGCGGCCCAGACGCTCAAGGTGTTCGTCAGGACGATAGGTGTCTCGAGGTTGCCCAGTTCGGCCACCTGAGGCAGGCCGACAGACTTGCCGAAGCCGTTGATGACCTCCAGCGCCGCGCAGACTTTCTCCGTGAACAGGTTCCCGGAGTGCGGGAGGATGGCGGTGACGCCCGTGCGCACCGGCCCTTCTCCCTGCACCAACGGGCCCTGACCCTCTATCAGCGAGACGTGGCCGACCGCGAGCTCGGGCACATCAACGATGGCGTTGAGAGGCCCGGGCTGCAGTTCGCCGATGCGGATCCCAAGATCACGGGCACGCGGTCTGGTGCTCGCCATGGGACAAGTCCTCTTTCCTGGGCTGTGCCGACCGGGGGTAGTTCGCCTTTGAGCCGCAGGGGCCTCCACTTCACCAGACCGAAGGCCGGCAGAACCGGGAAAGACCACTCAGCAACGGCCCAGGAGTACCACGTGCGACAGGAGCGAGGCAGAAGGACGGGTTGCTACGACCGGCCGAGGCAGTTCCCAGTGAGGAAGGGGGCGCGGATCGATCTGGGGATACGCACGATGGTCGACAAGGGGTGCCGCAGCCTCCAGGTCTGCGGCGCCCTCGACGTCCTGCGCAACAAGGAGATCGCGACCGTCTTCAAGAGGCGGTTCGGGGACGCAAAGGCTTGACACTGAGCTCGGGCCGACCTCAGTTACGTGGCCCCGCGAGCGGCCCAATGTACTGCTTCGCCACCACCACATCGTCGAACCAGACCTTGCTGACATGACCGGCCGGGGCCTCGGTGATGTAGAACAGGAGCCAGAGGAAGTTGAGCTTGAGGTCCTCGGTGCTCCGCCACCGAAGCCCCTCGAAGGGCTCTCCTCCCTCGGCGACCTTGAAGGTCTCGCGGTCACCCAGAGCATCGTTCCAGCGGAGTCCGGTCCCGCCCTGGCCGATCAGGAAGTGGTCGAAGGTCCACTTCCCCAGCGGGTAGCCCGGTCCAAGGTGGCTGATGAGCTTACCGTTCTTCCACAGCGCAACCTCGCCGTTGTGGGCACCGGCGGGGCTGTTCAGCTTGATCATCAGCTCCATGCACTGCCATTGCCCGCGCTCCGCAATGGGCTGCTGCGGGTCGGTGAAGCAGTTGCCCCAGGTCTGGCCGCGCGGCGGGCTCCCACGCATCTCCATCCAGTAGGCATAGTAGTTCCATTTCCACGACGCGCCGAAGGGCTCGACGCCAACGGTGATCCTCTCGTCCCCGCGTGGGCGCTCACCGGCTCCTCCCTGTGCCCAGGGCGTCGGCGGTGCGTAGCCCCCCACGTGGAAGAAGTGGTGGATGGGGAAGCAGTCGGGATCGAACTTCACGTAGAAGCGGTAGAAGAGCTGGTCGCAGCTCTGCGGCAGGCGCCGGTAGAGCGTGCACCCGTTGCCCTGTCCCCCCAGGTGGGTCATCAGTAACGACTGCTTGCCGCCACTTCCCGGCGGGCAGTCTGCCGAGAGTTCCTGGCGGCCCTGAACCTGTTCCCAACGCGCCTGGAGGGCCTTGACTGAGGGCTCCTCGAAGTCCTCGACCATCACCACAACCGGGTCCCCGGATAGCCCCACATCCCCCGGGTAGCGAGCCGCGATACCGGGACCCTCCGGCATCGTCGGCCCGACTGCCTCACTCACAGCCTCGTGACAGGCTCCCAGAAGCACGACCGCAAGACCGACCGCCACCAGTGCGAGCAGGCCTCGTCTCATCGTGGCACCACCTCATACACCTGTCTTGGCCCGAAGCCCTCGGGCATGTACTGGACCAGTTGCCGACGCAGGTCAAAGCAAAGATGGCACTTCGAGGCGTAGGCGGGCAGCGGCGTGATGCCGAAACGACCCGCCAACGGAAGAAGCGCCGCCGGTCCTCGGGCAGCCATCTCACGCAGGAGAGGCGTGTCCTGAACATGCTGAGTGCGGCATAGGTCGCGGACGCGGTGGTTCCTCGTGTTCCCGAGGTTGAGGCCGGGGCACCAATCCGGCCGAACGAACCCGTAGGGGTCGACCTGTATCTCCTGAAGATGATCGACGTCCAGGTCCTTGGTGCAATCCCGGTCGAGCAGCGCCTCCAGCGGCACCGGCTCGACCAGAGGCGCCAGGTCAAGAGCAGCACGACCGATGAAGTGCACGCCCGGTCTCGCTACGAGCCCGCCAGTCCCGGCATCCATCCCCTGGCGCTCCCCCTCCTGTGCCTGCGTTAGGGTCAGTTCCTCGGGGTGAACCTTCTCGCGGCCGAACAGCTCCCAGGCGATGCTCACGCCACGGTAGACCCGTTCAGCCGGGACGAACTCCTGGTGATAGTGGTCGACGCTGAAGTACATGCCTTGCACGCCGGCCTCCTGCAGCCTTGAGAGCCGTTCCCGCGTGAGGTCGTCGGAGGTACACCACGAGCCGTTGGACTCGACGAAGGCGACAGGAACGCCCGCGGCGGTCAGGGCTCGCACCATCTCCAGCACATGCTCGAAGTACAGGAGCGCCTCGCCTCCGGCAATCAGCACGGCCCGTCCAAGAGCGGCGAAGTCGAGACCATACTGCACTGCCGCCTCGACGCTGACCAGGGCCCCGTCCTGCCCGGGCGCAGCCATCACCAGACAGTGACGGCACGCCGCACTGCACCGGTACGTCATCATGATCTGCCCGTTGTAATGCGGAACCACGCGCCCACTCCTGGTGGTTGTCAGCAATGCACATAGTCGCGGGACCCAGGAACGGCACTCTCCGTCAGGCCCGGGGAGTCCAAGCCCTTGCCCGAGAGTCAGCAGCCGCTATCCCCCGGTCGAGAGCCGCTGCAGGTTCTCCCTCGCGGCGGGGACGTCGGAGAGCAGTCCGGACAGGCGGCCGCAGGTCGGCCACTCCGCGCACTCGGCACAGGTCTTGAAGCCTCGCGACCGGCAGCAGCCACGGATCGGGCAGCGGCGGCAGCCGATGAACACCGGCTCTGACTCACAGGTGCACCCGCGGCAGACCATGTCCTCCGGCTGCAGCTTCACTCCGCCCCAATGCTCCTCCGCGGTTGCCTGCCATTCGGCGATGCACCGAGCCTGAGCGTCGCGATCCCCCGCGAGGGTCGCCTGGTACACGTTGCAGGTCGTGCAGTCGAGACCACAGCATGCAAGCTCCATCGTCGTCTCCTGTTCGTGGTGAATCTGTACGCCCTGCAGTTGCCCTGCCTTCTCCTCACGGGTCGGCCGGCAGCCGGACCAAGACCACCCTCAGCGCAAGGTCGCCACATCGTCTGACGGCGGCGTTCCCCTCACTTCATCAGCGGCAGTGCCTGCTCAAGGAGCGCGATGCCCGCCGCATAGTGATCACGTGCCTTGCTCAGGATCGGCCACAGCTTCTCATTCCGCGCCGCGTCCTGCGCAGGCGAATCCCAACCCACAAGCGCCTCGGCCTTGTCCAGCGTGACCGCCTCTGCGTTGAACTCCCTCGCTGCGCGGACCAACACCTCGTCTGCCTCGGGGAAGTGCGGGGCGATCTGTCGCAGGAACTGGCCGGCAGCACGGTGCGTCGAGCGGTAGATGCCAAAGCAGTACGCGTCTCCCAGCTCGCGCTGAGCGCCCGGGTCCTTGAACTTCTCGGCCCAGCGGTCGTAGGCCCTGAGGCCCTCCAGCATCACCCACTTCCCACCACCGAGCTTGTCCACATTGAGCTGGTCGTGAGCGTGGCGCACCGCTTCCTTCACAGCAGCGATCTCGGCGGCATGCGCATCGAACTTCCCTGTCCTCTCGCCCACGAAGATCGCACCGAAAGCCGGACAGATGTTCACGGCCTCTCGCGCACGGTCCTGTTTGGCCTTCGCGTAGCCCTCCAGACCGGCGTAGGAGCCCCGGCCGAGAAACACGCCCTCGACGTCATCATAGCCCGCCACCACATCCCACTCGGCCGACGTGAAGGCGTGCCAGACCAGGACCGGACGCCCGGCGCGTATACTGTCCTTCACCTTCGCAATCATCGCCAGGGTGTTCGGACCCAGCTTCGGGTCCTTGGCGTCGTCGGCCAGGTGCTGCTCCGTGTACTCGTACCCGAGCCTCTTGAGGAGGGCGGTCGGCCACGGGCCGCCCGAGGAGGACGTCGGTGCACAGGGGCAGATGCCCGCGATGCGGAAGGCCGCACCCGAGATGCCCTGGAGGTACGCCGGCGTGTACTCATCCCCGAGGGCCTTGAGCACGACCCGCACACCTTCGCAGCACGGCTCCATCACGCGGTAGTGGTCCACGTTCTCGATGACCATGCGTCCGCCTCCCGCTGTCTGCGCTTCGGACACTACGGCCAACATGACCAGGCATCCCACCATCAGGCCCAGCCGACCAATACATCGCATCCCTGTCCCCTCCCATAGCTGCGTCTATCCATCGGGCGACAGCACCGCCGGCGTTGTTCGGCAAGCACCACCCCGGTTCCTGTCCCATGAGGCATCTGCTGACGCCCTCCGGAGAGGGTAAGGGCACGCGCACCCGGCTAGGGATAGGCGACAACCCCGCGCTCGGCGGGGTTGTCGGCTTCTGCACAGGGGAACGCGGACCTCGCTGTCTATCCTGCTTTGAGCACAACCACCACTGTGCCCTGCGGATCCAGGTTCAGCTCAAAGCTGTCCTTGTCGATGGGCACTGTCTCTCCTGTCGGCGCCTGGGTTGCGGTGCAAGTCTTCATCCCAAGCGCAGCGGCATCGATCTTGACCTTCGTCTTCGCGGCGGCCTTGTTGGGGTTGTGCAAGGAGAGGTAGACGGTCTTGCCCGCACCGAAGCGCTCGATCCGGATTGCCTTGCTCAGGGCGTCCTTCTCCTGCGCGGCCTGAGGCGTGGCAACCGAGGCCTGCGCCAGCGTGATCGGTTCCCAGCCCGCGGCCGACATCTGTCGCAGGAGATTGGCGTAGCGCTGCATGACCTCGACCTTATTGCCATGGCCGGGGTAGATGCCGTGCAGCAGATGCCACGCGACCTCCCAGTCCGGACGCGGATCATAGGGCAGGTCGGTGCAAGGCTTGCGATAGGCGATCGCGCGCATGAAGTCGGGATCACCGAACTGCGTGGCTTCGGCGCCGAAGATATCGAGGTACACGCCGGCGAAGGTCAGCCACGCCGGTGTGCTGGTGCTGCCCCAGGAGCAGTTCGCCATGAGGACCTTGCCGCGTGAGTGCATGTCCTGGGCGAGTTCGCGCATCCACTCCAGGGTCGTGAAGTTCGCCGCCTGTACCGGGACATGCTCAAGGTTCGAGAAGGTCAGCGGGATCGATCCATACTTGAAGTGCTCGCGGCGGTAGTTGGCCCGCTCCTGGCCATAGCCGCCCAGTGAGTCGAGGCCGATGCCGTCGAACTTCCCGCCTGCTGCCTCCATCTCGCGCAGGCCGGTAGCGAGGTACACGTCACTGTTGAAGCGGCCCTTCCCGTTGGGTATCGTCGGGTCGAGGTTGCACGGGAAGATGTTGCCCCACTTGCTCTCCCCCATCCAGGAGTACTGGCCGATTCTGCTGTACAGATTGCCATCGATGTCGTAGTAGCCCGAGTTGACGGCGGCCTGTGCGATGCTCTGCAGAGACTGACGCAGGGAGTGCTCCTTCACCCATAGGCCCGGTGCGTAGCCCTTCGCGTAGCTGAGCTTCTCGGTCTTCGCCATCTCGGCCTCGTCACCGGCAGCGAGCTTCCGCAGTCGGTCGATGCACTGCTCCGGTGTCGGATGGTCCTTGAAGTCGCCCATCGTCAACTGCAAGTACTCGGGCTCTATGTACAGGAGAGCCAGCGGACCGTGGGCGTTGTCCCACTTCACGGCCTCCGAGCCGCTGGGGCCCCAGTGGAAGCCAAAACCGGCATCGAGCGCACCCGGCATGTCCTGCATCTTGCCCCACACGAACCAGCCACCCTCCTTGGCGGGAGAAACACGCCGGGTGAAGAACTCGGGGAAGAAGCCGTAGTAGCGCTGCAGGGCCGAGCGGAAGCCCCAGGCCGGATCGTGACGATACAGCAGCACCCGGAAGGGAACCGTCGCCAGGGAAGACCCGTCGATGCGCTTCTCGGGCACGAGGCCGAAGTCCAGCGCAACATAGAACAGGTTGAGCGAAGGGTTGTAGGCGATGCGGTGCGAGACCGGCTCATCCATCCGGATGGCCAGCGAGAGTCCAGCGGCGGCTTCGGGAGTCGGTGAGGGCTGTGCGCCGGAGGATGCCTGAAGGCCGCGTGTGATGGCGCCCAGGGGATACCGCGAGTGTGCACCGTTGAGACCCCAGGCACGGCCCGTCTCAAGGCTCGCGAACTCGCCCACCGGGTCGGTCCCGGTTCGCGAAGCGGCGATGCTGTCCCACCACGTCCACGCATCAGGCGCTGCCGGGACCGCGAAGTACACCGTCACGGCGCGGTCCTTGCCGGTAAGGTCCGTAACTCTGCCTGCGATCTCCAGGTACCCGCCGTGGCTGCGATAGGTGGCGTCAACCCCAAGGCCAAGATCGGTCATGCGAGCCGACTGCTGCACCTCGTTCCCCTTCTGCTGTATCTGGCCACCCACCATCGTCGGCAGTCCACCGGCAGCCACATCACGTACCAGGAGCCCCGAAGGCTGTGCCGTCGCAGCGCCAACCACCCGGCCGTCGAGGGACACGGCGTTCACATCGCCGCCGGTGCCAAGGGTCAGCTCAAGGCCGTCGTCGGTCGCCACCTTCGCCGCGGGCGAGGTCTTCCGGCCGCTCAGCTTGTTGCCGTCGTAGACCTCGGTATCGAACACCGTGGCCTTCTCACCGGCGCCCTCAAGGTCGATCTTGGCGAACTCCCAGCGATAGTTGTGGGGCTTGGCCGGGGCAGCGTCATACAGATAGATGTCGACCTGGCGTATGGCGGTGCGCTTGATCCCCAGCAGCCAGTCGGTATACTCGACCCATTTGCCGGGAGGCGCCGAGTGCCAGATTCCCTGCTGCGTCATCGGGTGGTCTGCGAGGTCCTCGCGACGGGTCTTCTCGTCGTAGAACACGACCAAGGCCTGCTTGCTGCGAATCTCGGCGTTGTCGGAGGTCACCCGCATCTTCAGGCGCATCCGCATGTACCGGCTCCAGTCCTGCGGTTGGCTGAACTGGATGCGGAGCTTCGGGTAGTGCTCCTTGGCGCCATCGGAGACGATATCGACCGCAACCTTGGCGTCCGGGGTCTGGAGCATCGTCATCGTCGCGCCGGCGGAGTCGAC
>JBDKVB010000039.1 GCA_039679385.1 Armatimonadia bacterium
TCCTTCACGCACTCGAAGGGAGTGGTGCCCTTCGGCTTGCCAATCACCCGGTACTCGGGGCAGACCGCGATCATGCCCAGCTTCGCCATATGATCGGCGAAGGCGTAGAGCTTCCGTGGCTCACCACCTGCCCAGCCGCCACCGTAGAAGGCCACGAAGGTCGGTCTCTGCTCGCCCGGCTTGAGGCCCTCGGGTTCGAAGATATGGAGAGTGAGCTCGCGCCCGGCAACGCGCTTGAACACGATCTTCCTCGTGGGTTCGAGCGCTCTGCCGATTTCGACAGCGTATTGCACGGGCGCAGTCTGGGTGTTCTGGGCTGTCGCTGTGGCCGCCATCGAGAGCATCATCACCCCGCCGACAAGCACCTGGAGGATTCGCATCGCAATCACCTGACGGCTTCACTCTCCGTCCCTGTGTGAGCTGTCCGCCGTCTCCTCGGTTCTTCGCGCGTGTCGCCGCTGATACCTTTCGACGCCTCTTGTGCCCGCCTTGCAGGCAGGCCGAGGAGCCGTCAGTGGGGAACTGTCCAGCCAGTTGCCCCGCGCCTGGACTCCGCAAAGAGGTGACGTGCGCATGAGACGACTGGCCGCCTCCGTGCTGATTCTGCTGTCCTTCCTCACCTGCTCCGCTTTCGCCGCCAGTGAGCGTCCTACCCATCTGCGCTGCGAATACCAGACCAACCCGCTGACCCTCGACACGCTTCAGCCGCGTCTGAGTTGGTGGGTCTCCGACACCCGCCGCGGCGCAGCCCAGACCGCCTACGAGATTCGCGTCGCCTCTAGCCTGCAGGCCCTCAGCACAGATTCTGCCGACGTCTGGGACAGCGGACAGATCAGCTCCCGCCAGTCGCAGAACGTGCTCTATACCGGCCCGGCGCTGCAGCCCGGACACGAGTACTTCTGGATGGTTCGCACCTGGGACCAGCTGAGCGCACCTTCCGCGTGGTCTGAGCCGGCCTCCTATCGCGTCGGGCTCCTCAGCCCCGGCGACTGGAAGGCTCGGTGGATCGAGGTACAGCGGCCCGAGCGGGTGATCTCGGCCTGGCAGCAGGGAAGCTGGATCTGGCACCCGCAGCGTCGCGTCGATGGGGCCACCATCTACCTGCGTCGCACCTTCCAGTTGCCTGCGGGCAAGACCCTCAAGAGCGCTCGGGTCCACTGCTCCGCCGACGACTCCTTTGCCCTCTTCCTCAACGGCAAGCGCGTGGGTGCCGGCGACAACTGGGAGAAGACCTACGATTTTGATTTGGCCTCTGTGCTGCAGGCCGGGCCGAACGTCCTCGCCGCCACAGCGACCAACGGCTCGGGCGCCTGTGGCCTCCTGTGCAGTCTCCGCGTGGAGTTCACCGACGGTACCCTTCAGTGGGTCACCGGCGACGCCTCCTGGAAGACCGCTGCCCAGGAGACAGCCGGCTGGTCTGGCTTGGGCTTTGCCGATTCAGCCTGGACCCCGGTCGTCGTCCTCGGGCCCTACGGGATGGAGCCCTGGGGCGCCGGTGGTTCAGGCACGACCGCACCTCTGCGCTCCTGCCTGATGCGCAAGGAGTTCCAGTTGCCTTCCGCTCCCGTGCGGGCCCTGGTGAGCGTGTCCGGTCTTGGTGCCTACGAGCTCCGCCTCAACGGGCGCAAGGTCGGCAACGACCTCCTCACTCCCGGCTGGACCAGCTTTGCGAAGCGCGTTCCCTACCAGGTCTATGATGTGACCGGGCAACTGCGCCAGGGCAGCAACGCCCTCGGGGCTGTCCTGGGCAATGGCTGGTGGAAGGGGCGCATCCTCGGCGGGCGGGGCCAACGTGATCGCGACTCCCTGCGGCTGCTGGTTCAGCTCGACCTGGTCTTCGCCGATGGCTCGACCGGTTCAGTGGTTACTGATGACTCCTGGAGCGTGGCTCCGAGCCCAGTCTACGCCGACGACCTCTACGACGGCGAGTCCTTCGATGCTCGCCTCGATCCGCAGGGCTGGGACTTGCCTGGATACAAGGACTCCGGCTGGGCCGCCGTTGCCTACTCCGACCAGCCCATGACCACGCTGGTGCCCGAGGCCAAGGAAGCGATCCAGCCCATCCAGGACCTTCCCGCGATCAGTGTCCGCGAGGTCACGCCCGGCGTGTTTATCTTCGACTTCGGCCAGAACCTCACCGGCTGGTGCCGTCTCAAGGTTCAGGGACCCGCGGGCACGAAGGTCGTCCTCCGTCACGGCGAGGTCCTCAATCCGGACGGGACCCTGTATACCGCGAATCTGCGCAGCGCCAGGGCCACCGACACCTACCTCCTCCGCGGAGGTGGGGAAGAGGTCTGGGAGCCGCGCTTCACCTACCATGGTTTCCGCTATGCCGAGGTGACCGGCTTCCCCGGTCGCCCTTCACCCGACACTCTCACGGCTCGCATGATCTGCTCGAACTCCCCGCAGACCGGGCGCTTCGAGTGCTCCAACCAGGTCGTGAACGACTTCCAGCACGCGATCCTCTGGGGGCAGCGCGGCAATATGTGGGCGGTTCCGACCGACTGCCCACAGCGCGATGAGCGGCTTGGCTGGACCGGCGATGCCCAGATGTTCGCCAACACCTCCTGCTGGAATCTCGACATGAACCGCTTCTACACCAAGTGGCTGCGGGATATCCGCGACAGCCAGGGCGACGACGGCGCCGTCCGCGACGTGAATCCCGGTGGTGGAGGGCCGGCTGCCCCTGCCTGGGGCGACGCCTGCATCATCGTCCCGTACCAGACCTTCCGTCACTATGGCGACCTGCGAATCCTGCAGGAAAACTGGGACTGTATGACCCGCTGGGTCGACTACATGACCAACCACCTGACTGACGGCCTGTACGAGCGCGACGGTTACGGGGACTGGATCGCCGTCGTGGGTTCACCGAAGAAGCCCATCAGCGCAGGCTACTACTACTACGACTGCGTGCTGCTCTCCGAGATGGCGAAGGCCCTGGGCAAGACCGCCGACGCGGACAAGTACGCCCAGATGGCGGCCAAGACCCGCGACCTCTTCAATGCCCGCTACTTCGACCCCGCTACCAGCAAGTACCCAGGTGGCACACAGACCTCCTACGCACTGCCGCTGTTCTTCGGACTGGTGCCGGAGGATCGTCAGGCTGCTGTGGCCGCCAATCTGGCCCAGGACGTGCTCAAGCGCGGCATACACCTCTCCACAGGCTTCCTGGGCACCGGCTACCTGAACCCGGTGCTGTCCACCAACGGCTACCACGCCCTCGCCTGGGAGCTGGCCAAGCAGACCACCTACCCCTCCTGGGGCTACATGGTCAAGCAGGGCGCGACGACCGTCTGGGAGCTGTGGAACAGCGACAAGGCCGGACCGGGGATGAACTCGCGCAACCACTTCTGTCTCGGCGCGGTCGGCGAGTGGTATTACGAATCCCTCGCAGGGATCGGCCCCGAGCAGCCCGGTTTTCGCACCCTTCGCATCGCTCCTCAGCCCGTCGGCGACCTCACCTGGGTCAAGGCCAGCCTGGACTGCCCCTATGGAACTGTGGTGAGCAACTGGAAGCTGGAGGGCGGCGACTTGACGCTTGATGTCACGGTCCCGGCCAACACCTCCGCGCTCGTGACAGTCCCAACCTTCGGCAGGAGCGACATCCCCATCTCCGAGGGCGCGAAGAAGATCGTCCAGGGAAGCCGAAGTGTCGCCACGGTCGAGGGCCTAACCCTTCTGAGCGCTGACGCCGACGGTGTGACCTTCCGAGCCCTTGCCGGGAGCTACCAACTCAGGGCGACCGGCGTCGGAACTCCACCGCCACCGGCCTTCGCACTTCCGCAGCCGCCCAGGCCCCTGTCTGAACTCCATGACGACTTCACCGGGCTCTCGATCGACCCCGCCCGCTGGGAGATCCTCGATCAGGGTCTGGAGAGTGATGCTCCCTCCGGACTTCGCCCCGAGTTGCTCAACGGTGCGCTGCGTGTCTCGGGGACCACGAGCGTCGACTACTGGGCCGGGAAGACCCTGATGTCTCAGGGCGGCTTCACGATCAAGCCGGGCCAGGTCTTGCGGGTGCAGGTAGACCGTCTGAACCTGCGTCCTGACGGCAGTGGTGCTCGCAGCGGTCTGTGGCTGTGGCGTGATTCCGCAAACTGGCTGATGTTCTGCCAGGACACGGAGCGCGGCCACTGGTCGTACAATATGAATGGTCGTCAGGGCACCGGGACGGAGCTGTTGTCCTCTGCCGACCCCGGCTCGCACCGGATGACCATGGTCCATGACGGCGACGCGGTGCAGCTCTATCTCGACGAGAGGCTCCTGGCGAAGGTGCCCGTGTCGTGGCGTGAAGACCTGCGTGTGGGCATCACCACCCAGGCACGCAAGACCGGCGACAGCCTGGAGGCTGCCTACAACAACTTCCACGCGCGCCTCGAAGCGAAGTAGCTGTGGTGCCTCGATTCGCCTTTGGCACGCTGCCAGGTGTGCCCCTGGCTCTCAGTCCTGTCTCGCCACGAGTGCATGCGGGACAGGGGGTGAAGCGCCGTTGCCGTTACCCCCTCGCCGCTGCGTGGAGACGGGGCAGGGGGTGAGGTGCCGTCTGCAAGAGCAACCCGTGCCCGAGCTTGCCTCCGGGTGTACAATTACGCCGACCAGGATCACCGCTAACAGACAAGGCAGGAGTCCCCAGTGACCAACCAGTGCGATCGTGAAAAGCAGCTTGATTCCTTCGATGCGCAGGAGCGCCGTCAGGCCCTGGAGGGGCTTGCGGCACTGAAGCTCCCACCCGCGAAACCCACTGACAACCACAACCTGCACTTCCACTCCTTCTTCTCCTACAACGCCCAGGATTGGTCTCCGTCGCACATCGCCTGGGCAGCCCACCGGGCCGGCCTTTATGCCGCCGGTCTGTGCGATTTCGACGTCCTCGACGGTCTGGAGGAGTTCTACGCCGCCAGCGCGCTTCTCGGCCTGCGTGCAACCGTGAACCTCGAGACCCGCGTGTACCTGCGTGAGTACTCCGAGGTCGAGATCACCTCCCCGGGCGAGCCGGGCGTCACCTACATCATGGGCGCCGGCTTCACGCATCAGCCTGCTCCCGGGTCAGCTCAGGCAGCGGGACTCCAGGCTTACCGTGACGGTGCCGGGGCGCGGAACCTCGCCCTCATCGACCGCATCAACCCACACCTGCCGAGCGCTGCCGTCGACTACGCGACCGACGTTCTCCCGCTGACACCCTCCGGCTCAGCAACGGAGCGCCACATCATCAGAGCCTACGTGAACAAGGCTCGTGCGGCCGCAGGTAGCGACGAGGCGGCCATCGAGTTCTGGGCCGGAATCCTGGGCAAGGACCTGGAGACCGTGAAGGCCGCCTACGGCAAGCCCGCGCTGGAGGAGATGGTCCGTTCCCGACTCGCCAAGAAGGGCGGTCTCGGCTACGTGCAGCCCTCCGTGGACACCTTCCCACCGGCTGATGAGTTCGCCCAGTGGGTCCTGGCCTGCGACGCGATGCCGATGGTCACCTGGCTCGACGGGACCAGCGAGGGCGAGAAGGATGGTCGGGCGATGCTCGAGTGCCTGGCCGCCAAGGGCTGCGCCGCCGTGAACATCATCCCCGACCGCAACTGGAACTACGCCGACGCCGCCGTGAAGGCGACCAAGGTGGCAAACCTGCGGGCCATCGTCGCCGCAGCCGACGACCTCGGGATGCCGCTCAACATCGGCACCGAGATGAACAAGGCCGGGCTGCCCTTTGTCGATGACCTTGGCGGCGGGGTCCTCAGCGAGTTCAAGTCCAGCTTCCTGCGGGGCGCTCGCATCATGGTCGGGCACTGCCTGCTCGCCCGCTACGCAGCACTTCCCTACACGCAGTGCACCGAGCCGGTGGCGGCCAAGAACACGTTCTATGAAGCCGTCGGCGCACTGACTCCGCTGACGGCGGCCAGAGCCGCGCGCCTGACCGACCTCGGACCGGAGAAGGCTCTTGCAGCCTTCCGAGACTTCGCCGCACGTGGTGACTGGACCCAATCCTAACCGAAACCGCCACCCTTGGAGGCGCATCAACGTGAGCACGATTCTTGTTACCGGCGCGAGTGGTCTGATCGGGAACGCCCTGGCGCGATCACTATCGGCAAAGCACCAGGTGCTCTGCATGAGCCGCCAAAGTCCCGGCCCCGGACTCACCTGGATCCGCGGTGAGTTCAGCGCCTTTGAGGACCTTCGTCACCTCGACAAGTATGCCATCGACGCCGTCGTGCATCTTGCCGCCGTCACCGGAGGCTGCCTGGAGCGCGACGGAATCCTGGTCAACGTAGAGGGCACGCGCTGCCTGATGCGGTACCTCATGGACCGTGGATGCCGCAAGTTCGTCGCGGCCAGTTCGACCGCCGCAGTGGGCTTCCAGAGCACGAAGTTCCGGCCGCTGGAGTTGCCCATGTCCGACGAACATCCCTGCCTGGACCGCGACGGCTACGGTATCTCGAAGTTCCTGATGGAGCAGGTCTGCAAGTACTACCAGCGCCAGAACGAAGACATCGACGTCATCAACTTCCGCCTCTCCACGGTCATCGACGACGAGAAGCTGCCGCCTCTGCGCAAGGTCGGACCGCTGGGACAGTGGGCCGTGGGGAGCATCACCATCATGGCCCTCAGCGATGCCGTCCGTGCCTTCACCCTCGCGGTCGAGTCAGCCCACAAGCCGGGAGTGCGGGTCATGAACGCGACAGGCCCACTCTCCTGGGTAGCCGATCCGGTCGCCGACGTCCTGCGCAACTGGTGGGGTAACGACGTCGACCTATCCTACTTCGAGCAACCCGGACACGAGTTCGACGGCCTCTTCTGCACCGACAAGATCGAGCAGGAACTCGGATTCGTTGCCCAGGTGCTCCCGAAGCGCTAAGACGCTCCACACTTCACCGACCAACCGCGGGGACAGGCCGATACGAGGCTCTGTCCCCGTCTGCGTTCTGAGAGGAAGGGGAGCGCGAGCGGCGAGGCGAACTCAGCCCTCCGGAGCAGTCAGTTCGCCAACACTGGGAGATGGTCTGCACGATGCCGACGCTCTTTGTCAGTCACCGGAGCCAGGTCCAAGTCGCTTCTGCGGGTCTGGCCCTCTGCTTGGGAGTGATTCTCTTGTCCAGTTGCGGAGCCTCGGCACAAGCTGCAACCTACTATGTCGCCACGAGCGGGGCCGATGACCACGACGGCCTCAGTCCTCAGACACCCTGGCAGTCTCTATCACGCGTCAATGCCGCAACGCTCAAGCCGGGCGATCGCGTGTTGTTCCGCCGCGGAGACCATTGGCGTGGGACCCTTCTCCCCGTCAGCGGCAGCGAGGAAGGCGTTGTCACCTACGGCGCCTACGGCGAAGGCCCCAAACCCGCTATCCTTGGCTCTGTCGCCTGCAATCGCCCCGAGGACTGGACGGACCTGGGCAACGATATCTGGTCCGCAGGCGGCAAGATCCAGTCCACGGTAGCGCCACCTCCGGGACCGGCGAAGATGGCCTTGGGATGGGGGCTGCACGTCGAAGGTGGGGCAGAGGCGAAGGGGACGCTGATCCCCGGCAAGACCCCGACCGACCCGGACGTCTACCAGATCTCCTGCACCAAACCCGGCACGGCGGGGAATCAGATCCAGCTCATCACGGCTGGCATCCCCCTTGCCCAGGGCAAGACCTATCGACTGGTTGCACGAGTGCGCTCCTCCATGCCCTTCGCCTTGCAGATGCCGCGTCTCATGGCCGCCGAGTTCCCCTGGACCGGCTACTCCGCCGGCCCGAGCTCAGCGGTCTTCGACGTGGGCCCTGAGCCCGTCACCGTGGTCCAGTACTTCCAGGCCAACACCACCTCCGACAACGCCCGCCTGACCTTCTACCTCGGCGCCACGATCCCGGCCGGTGCCGTGCTCGAGCTGGACTCAATGGCCTTCGAGCCCTGTGACGCCAACGAGATGCCCTCGGACGGCCTCTTCCCGGTGGATGTGGGCAACCTCATCTTCGGCAACGACGAGAGCTGCGGCGTCAAGCGCTGGAAGCTCGCCGACCTGAGGAACCCCGGCGACTACTGGTACAGCGAGCGCGAGCGCAAGCTGTACCTGCGCTCCGAGCAGAACCCGGCGCTGAAGTGGCGTGTCCTCGAGTGTGCCCTCCGTCGGCACACGATCGAGGAGAGCGGCCGGTCCTACGTAACCTACGAGAACCTGGCTCTCAAGTACGCCGGTGCCCACGGGATCGGAGGCGGAAGCACCCACCACATCACGGTGCTCGACTGCGACATCTCCTTCATCGGCGGCGGAGACCAGTATGGGGGCGGGGTCCGCACCGTCCGTTTCGGCAATGGTATTGAGTTCTGGGGCGGCGCCCACGACAACCTCGTAGAGCGCTGCCGCATCTGGGAAGTCTACGACGCAGCGCTGACCAACCAGAACGGCGGCGCCGACGTCAAGGAGTACAACCTGATCTACCGCAACAATGTGATCTACAACTCCGAGTACTCCTTCGAGTACTGGAACCGCCCGGAGACCTCGGAGACGTACAATATCCAGTTCGTGAACAACACCTGCGTAAACGCCGGGCATGGCTGGGGCCATACGCAGCGTCCCGACCCGAGCGGCCGCCAGTTGTGCTTCTACGCCAGTCCGGCGCAGATCCACGACGTCGTCATCAAGAACAACCTCTTCTACGAGTCCGTCACGAACTCGATCTACGCGCCGCAGTGGACCCGCGAGCAGATCGACGCCCTGGCTCTCGACCACAACCTCTGGTATCAAGCCGCCGGCACGATGATGAACCTCAAGGACCATCCCTACACCATGGCCCAGTTCGCTCAGTACCAGCAGGAGTACAAACAGGACGCACACTCCATCGTGGCCGATCCGCTCTTCGTGGACATGGCCGCTCACGATTACCGGCTGCAGCCGGGCTCGCCCTGCATCGATGCCGGCACAGATCTGGGCTGCCCGACCGACATCACAGGCGCCGCGGTTCGGGCTGGCCGCACTCCAGATCTCGGCGCCTACGAGTACGTGGCACGTCCCTAACCCTCGCGTCCATGCCCTCCGGTTTGCACAGTGTACTGCCGGTGCAGGAGCCCCTATCCTGCACCGGTGTCCCCCTTGTTTGCGGTGCCGCAGACTGGGTGACCGAGCCCCTCTGACAATGCCTTACCTGTGCTTACACAGATCACAGGAACATGTCTCTTCGCACAGGAAAGCTTGGTTCGGTAGACATTAAGAGGCCCCAGTGGAGGTATGTGTGGCGCCGAAAAGACAGAGTGACGTCGTGAATCGGCCCGCGGCCTGAATCGTGTGTCAAGCTTTAGCTACCACTTGTTGACAAGTTTGGCACATGTTCCTATGCTTGGTCAGGATAGCTGCCTTCAGGTCTTCAGGCATAAGGGGATGCGCCGCCGGAGGGTCAGGGCACCGGAAGGGAGCGGCATGCCGCTCCAAACGGACCACTCGCTGCCTCGCAGTCCTCATCGATCCCCCTGCATCACAGCACGATCCACCCCACGGTCAGCGAAGGGGCTCAGCAGTTCAGGCAGGACTCTACCGCCCCGAGTCCGTTTGCCCAATCCTCTCCAGACGCCGGCCTTTGGTACTGAGCCCCGTTTCGCAACTCCGCCCACCCGGAGAGCGCCGCCGGAATTGGTCGGCGGCCACGGCGAAGCAGGGGCCCGCGTCCTTCCTAGTCAGCGCCAGTGCTGGGACCCTTCGACATGGCAGAGGAGATACGAACATGGGTGGGGCTAGGGCCGTGGTAGTAAGTGCCGACTCGGCAGTACAGCAGCCCGCGGCTGCCAAACTGGCGGAAGCGGGGATCTCCGTAGTTTCTGCAGTGAGCGGACGTGAGTGCACCGAAATCCTCGAGCGTGAGACCGCCGATCTCGTCGTCCTTGACCTGGCCTTGCCGGATTACCATGGTCTGGACATCTGCCGGAGGATCGTCAACGAGGCCGGATGCGGGGTCATCACCGTCGTGGGGGACTCGGACATTGTCGAGGGGATTGTCAGCCTGGAGTTGGGGGCCGACGATTTTGTCGGAAAGCCGCTCGACGCCCGACTGCTGGCCGCCAAGGCCAGGGCGTTGCTCAGGCGCCTCACACCTACTCCACCGACAACGGCTGAGGAAGACCTGTGGAGCGCAGACGGACTTGAGCTCGACCTGCGGCGACAGTTGGCGCGGGTCGACGGACGCACGGTCAGTCTGGGACCGATCGGGAGTGAGTTGCTGGCCGTCCTGATGCGCGATGCCGGGCGAGTGCACTCCCGCACCGACCTCTGTATGGCCCTTTGGGCCGACGCCACGGATGCGCAGCACCGCCTCACGATGCACATCAATGGCCTGCGCCGCAAGCTCGAGGACGACCCGCATCATCCCACGCGGATCGTGACTGTGCGGGGCATAGGCTACCGCCTGATGGACGGCGAACGGCGGACTGAGTCCCGGTCAATCGAGAGGGAGCGGCCGCAGCACCTCTTCCGCAGGCAGTTTGCGCCCACGGCGCGGAGGTTGGTCGGCCACGCAGGCTGACAACGATCTGGGTGCCGAGTCAGCACGTCCTCGCGAGATCCGGGCGGTGGGTGCGAGGGCATAGCGAGGGACCACCGGGAGGTCTCTCGGGGCTGAAGGGCGCTTTTGGGGCCCGTTGGGTGGGGGGAATTCCCGGTATTCTCCCTTATGCGGGCTCCGGTGGGGTCACGCTCCATGGGCGTGGCCCCACCTGATTCCCACTGGCCTTCGTTGTCGCACTTCCTCAGCTTCCCCGCCTAGAACCGCAGCACCCGGCTATCACCCTTGCTGACCGGGAGCACGAACCTCGGCCCCACGCCTACCTGCTTTCCGTCCAGCGCATCGAACACCGGGCCTGCCTTGCCCACGTCGAGGGTCAGTGGTCCGTCGCTCACCGCATGCAGCGACAGGTGCCCCTCGGCAGCCCACAGCGTCACATCGGTCTCCGCATACAGGTGCACACCCGAGAGCCTCGCGAGTGCCCGCACCAGCTCCGGCGTCAGCATCGGCACGCCCACGAACACATCAAGCCCGGCAGCACTTCGGCGCATCGCCACCGCCGCTGAGCCGTCCGAGTAGGTGGCAAGCACCTCCTCCGGCCTGGCGTCTGTCACAGCGAAGAGCGGCTGGATCGGAACCGTCGGTCCCCACATCGCCGCAAGCCCCAGCTTCTGACCCTCCGCCGTCGCCGTCACTTCGGCAGTAGGCAAGTCCACCAGCCGGTGCCGGAACCCGGTCATCTGCGTCATCGCAGCCACGTCGGCCCGGTCGGGGAGTAGGTACCCCGGTGCCCAGCACCAGACGCGAGTGGTGCCCTGAGCGCGGTTACGCTGCAGGTCGGCTCGTTGCTGCGGCGTCAGCGACCAGGCGGCGAGGAAGAGCTGCAGACGCGCCGGAATCCTCCCGGCAGTGGCATCCACCAGCGCATACTGCCCGTAGGGAGCGCCACAGCGCCCGATGGCTGCCCGCCCCTCATAGATCAGTGGCCTTGCCGCAACCGCCGAGCCGCCGGTCAGATGGCACATGCTGTCCTCGCCGACGATGGCCGCGATGTCCGGTGTGAAGGTCTTCGTCCGCGCAAGCATGGCCTCCTCAACCGGCTTGAGCAGCACCTGCTCCTTCCAGATCTCAGGATCGCTGAACCAGCCCTGGCCGGGCAGGTCCATCCACCAGGTTCCGAAGCCACGCAGTGCGGCCTGGGCTGTGTTGCGAAGCATCAGTTGCTGGGTCTGCTTCAGGTCAACGCGCGTGCCTTCCTGAGCCGCCTCCTGCTGCCGTGGGTCGAGGTAGGTCCGTGTGTCGTCCTCGTTGAGCCACAGGATGCCGGCGCGCTTGACGCTCTCCGCAGCACTCATGCAGGGGCCGCTCTGCGCCCACTGGCGGTCGGTGTAGGAGATCGGCGAGCACAGGATGTCGATGTCCCTGGAGCTCATCACCTTCTCCATCGCGTAGTGCCCGCTGGTCGGCGCTCCGTTGGAGAGGGGTGGAAACTCGAAGTAGTAACCATAGAAGAACACCACCAGCTTCTCGCCACCCGTTCCCTTGCGGCAGGCGGCAGCCATAGCACACACGTGGTCGGCCATCTCCTGCTGCTGGAAGCGTGCAAACTCCACGAGGAGCCGCTCCTTGGCCGGGTCGCGCAGGTAGCCCAGGGGATGGGCACGCCGCTCCTCGGCCGTCGGTGGCTGTGCCGTATCGGCACCGGCGATGCCCCGCTGCTTCAGCCAGTCGCGGAAGGCCGCAATCGTCGCCGGGTCATAGCCGCTTAGCGGGCGCATCCAGGAGTCGGCATAGAACCACTCGCCGGTGTTCTGGCCGCACGGGTGGATACCGGCGAAGTTGTCGGGGAAGGCCTCGCACAGGTGCCGGCACAGCTTCTCAAGCTGCTCGCAGACTGCCTTGCGGGCCTCGCGGTTGGAGACACTGGCGCGGTTCCCCACATGGTCGTCATAGACCATCTGCGCCTCGGGGTGCCGCTGCAGATACCACGAAGGCGGCTCACCCGATACGCGCGGCACAAGCAGCGCCTCCGGGTTCACCGCGAGAACGCCCCGGCAGACTGCATCCACGGGTCCCCAGTCCTGCTCCTGTTCCGGCGGGTACCAGCAGACCGGCGCGCTGAAGGACACCAGGTTCACGCCGGCATCTCGGGCCAGCGCAACCTGCCGGTGGAATAGCCCCGGAGGCCCTCCGAGATGTGACCATACGCCGCCGGTGGTGTCGTACATCGCCGGCGAGATCATCCGTGGCGTGTCACTTCGCGCCCGGAAGCTCACCCGGTAGGCCTGCTTGCCGGTGAGGTTGATGGTCCTGCAGTAGACATGGAAGTCGGGCCAGGCGCCCGTCTTCGGGTTCG
>JBDKVB010000040.1 GCA_039679385.1 Armatimonadia bacterium
TGTGTGCCGTCGCGGAGGAGACACCCGCCGAGGCGTCTGTGGCCCTCCTCGAAGTCCACTCCTCCGACCGTGGCCCTGATCGCCCGGGACAGGCACGGCCCTGGAAAGCCGAGTCCTATCGCTGGCGGACCCAGCGAGTCAGCGTGCCGCTGCGACGCCTGGGTGGTGCGCTGATCCTGGTGAGCGCAGGTCTGGCAGTCTTCACGGCTCGCCGGCGCAAGGTCCGACTGCTGGTGCAGAACGTGGGTGGCGCCGAGGCGGAGTTGGAGGTCCTTGGGCTGCCCTCCGGCGTGGGAGTGGTGTGGGAGGAAGCCGCGGCGCAGACCTCCGACGGGCTCGTGCTCGACGTGTCCCTGGCCGAGTCCACTCCTTCTGCGGGCGTGCCCAACCAGCGCTGTCGACTGAGAAGCGGTGCTGCCGCGTACCTGTGGCTCCTTGCCGAGGAGTCCTTCGCCGGCACGGCTGAGGCCGCCATCGCCTCTGCGGAGGGCAACCGCTATCCTCTTGTCCTCCATGCAGAAGAGAACCACATCGCGCCCTCCCTGGTGAGCCGTTGGACGCTGGGCATCGACTTCGGGACCGCCAAGTCCGCCGTCTACTACACGGACAACTGGGTGCCGGTGACGCAGCGTCGGCCCCAGCCGATTCTGTGGCCCACGACACCCCGGGCGACGGACCGCACAGCTCCGGTGACCCGCTCCGCCCTCCTGTACCGGGGTGAGAGCAAGGTTCCCCTTTGCGGCCATCAGGTTCCCGTGGCAGCCGGTGCAGAGGCCGAGAACGAGCTTGTGGTCGAGTCAATCAAGACCCTGCTGCGCCAAGATTCGGGTGGGATCAAGGTCGATTTGCCCTCGGGCGCGCAGGTGACCCCGGTGGAGATGGTCGCGCGGTTCCTGTCCTATGTACTGGAGGAAGTGCGGCGCAATGAAGCCTTCCGTCAGGGCACCGGTCTCGATGCGCGAGTAGTGCTGACGCTGCCGGTGATGGAGGACCGCGACACCTTCTTGCGCCAACGCGAGAGCACACTCCAGGCAGCGGCGGCGGCCGGACTGGCGGTGGAGGACGTGCTGACGCCCAGCGAGCCGGAGTGCGCCGCACTGGACCTGATGCACTGCCTGCGACGCGGCTACTACACCTTCGACGGCAAGCCCTACCAACTGCAGGAAGGCGAGGTGATCCTCGTCCTCGACTGCGGTGCTGGGACGACTGATGTCGCAGCCCTGCGCGTCAGTCTGGATAGCGGCACCTTTCACGCTGAGCAACTCGCCGCTGCGGGCTACCGGTTCGGCGGCGACACGGTCGATGACCTGCTCTTGTCGTGGCTGCTCGAGGAGCGGGCGGACCGCGTCGAGTTCCAGTGGCGCGGAGCACGGGCCTTCCTCAAGCTCCCGGAACTTGCGGATCCGATGCCCCTGGCCGCCGCCCGTGAGGAGTGCCGACGGGTCAAGGAGAGCCTGTTCATCGCCGGTGTCGGGGACGCCCCGCGACCCTTCAGCACCGACCTGGGTAGCTTTCAGATCGGCCCCGCTCATGTGGAGCGCCTGATGGTGCCCTTCGTCGAGGCGATCCTCTCCCAGAGTCTGCTGCCGGATCCGCGCGAGCTGTTCCCGGCCCTCGACCGACGGTTGGATGACCGTCTGCGCGAGGCCCTGTGGCGCGAGATGAGCCGCCGTGAGGGTCACCGGACGCGACCCCTGGAGCAGATTCTGCGCGAAGCGAATCTGAAGCGCAGTGATGTGGGCTTCCTGTTCATCACCGGCGGCACGGGCCAGATTCCGGTTCTGCGCAACCGTCTGGGCGCCTTCTTCGGCCCTGGCACGCGGGGCGTCGTCGCGGGTCCTGAAGACTGCACCGTCAACGTAGCCCGGGGCGCTGCGCTTTACTACGACTACCGGATCAGTGGAATCCTGCGCTGTGGGATCGACCTCGTCGGGCGCCACGTGGACAGCGCCGAGGAGCTCTTCCGTGAGCAGGCTCTGACCCCGGGGGCCTTGCCGGGCCCTGAGGTGCAGCGTGCGGTGCTGCTCGGTGCGCACCAGTCGATCGAGTTGTCCCTGGAGGCCGCCTATCCCGGTCAGGGACCACGCGGTGCTGTGGCCCGGCACATCCTTAGGAATGGAAGCCCGGAGGCCCGGCAGCTTGTGGTCACGCTCCGCTATGGCAGCGACCATGCCCTGGTCTGGCAGGCGGCCTTCGCAGACGGCGAACCGGCGGTCCCGTGGGAGGAGGTGCTGCAGGCGTGAGACCGGCTGACGACCCGGACCTCAGGCCACTGGCACACCGTGTCGGGGAGATGGACATGTCGGGTCTCGCCTCGGGTCTGGCGGCGCTGGATGCCCAGGCACGACGACAGGCAGCAGCGCCTTCGCTGGAGACCGTGACCGCTCCCTGCGAGGCTGCACTGGAGTCCGCCGAGAGGGCGACTGCAGCCACGCCGGAAGAGACGGCAGCCCTGCAGGCCGCCGTCGAGACACGCAGGGAAGCGCTCTCGGCCCTGACAAGGGCGGTGGCGGAGAAGCTATCCGCCCAGGGTCAGCCGGCCGAGATCGGGCAGGGCCTGCGACGCCTTGAGCAGATTGTCTACCACGAGCCGCAGTTCCCAGAGGTGGAGCGCCCGGTCGAGGCGGCCTCTGCGCTGCAGAACTTCGACCGCTGCTATTCCGAGTTGCAGTCAAAGGCACGCGACGTGCTTCAGTCCTCCCTGGGTCTCTGCCCGATGCCTGACCAGACCGGTCAGCCCGTCGATCCGCAGTTGCATGAGGTCGTCGCCAGCGAGGCAGGCACGGACCGAAGCCGTGACAACACGGTCACCCGGCAGGAAGGCACGGGTTGGAGACTGGGCTCGGAAGTCCTGGTGAAGGCCACGGTGATCCGCTACACCTGCGCCGAGGGAATCTCGCCCTTCCCGGATCTGGGTGAGCTCCCTGCGCAGGAGACCGACGCGACGATGTGGGGAACCAGACGCAGCAGCGACGACGAACATCCGCAAGATAGGTAGACCGATTCGGCCATGTCTGGGATCCTAAGGGTAGAACTCGAACCGGAGGCGGAGTGCCACAATCCCGCCTGTCGGGCGCGCCTTGAGCCGCCGGACGCGGAGCATCGTTACTGTCCGGTCTGCGGCGAGATGCAGTTGTTCGAGTGCGAGCTTTGTCCCACTCGCCCGGGCCGGCTTCTGCGTGTTGCCGAGGAGTCCGCTTGCCCGGGCTGCGGTGCGGTGTATGTGCTGTGCTCCGAGTGCCGGCGTCCCGTGCCGGTCACTTCCGGCGAAGCACTGGTCTGCCCCGAGGGCTGCCACGCTTCCTTCCGTGCTGCGCGACGGGGAAGCTGTGCGCCTTTGGGCACTGCGGAACGCACGCGAGCGGTCGAGGTCAGCCCGACACGGTCCACAGACGAGCCGAAGACACTCTGGCACCTCGGCGAGCCGGTATCACCGGCGGTGTGCCACTACGGTCGCGTCTACTTCGGCACCTCTCGGGGCACGGTGCGCTGTATCGAGGAGGACACCGGCGAAGAGGTGGCCGGCTGGAAGCAGGGGGTGGTCCTCGCGGAGGATGCGCTGCAGCTACGTGAGGCAACGCTGGACGCCTCAGGTCGGTATCTGCTGGTTGCGCAGGGCGACAGGCTCACCGCGCTGTCCCTATCTGATGGTGAGCCCTGTTTCGAGCTACAGACGGCAGAGGGGGCAACCTGGGCAGCTTCCGGTGACCGACTCCTCGTGTGCGAGACCAGGGAGCAGGCAACGCGTCTGCGGCTGTGGGACGTGCTCGCGCTGCACCGGGGCAAAGAGGGACTGCTGCAGGAGCACACGCTGCCCAAAAGCCCAGAAGGTCGTGCGTGTTCGTGGCCCGCGCCGACTCAGGATTCCTTCCTGGTCGTCAACCCGGCAGGAGACCTTCTTGAGGTCTGTCTGGAGGCCAACAAGGAACCAGGGACGCTGTGGGCGAATTCTGGAAACACCTATGTCTCTGCGCCCGCTGTGGTCGGGGGGCAGGCGTATCTACTTGCCCACGACCCAGCCCGGGCTGGATGGGTAGTGCGCCTCGGTCTGGGAGGCGGTGCCGTCGGTCAGACTCGGCTCTCAGGGATCACGCCTGCCTACGTCGGGCTGGGGGTTGCCGGGCGGCGTCTTTACTTGTTTGATGGCCAACGCGACTTCTGGGAGCTGGACCTGAGGGCGCCGACGGCTCCACCGCGGGCGATCTTTCATGGGGTCGAGCTGACGGGCGATCAGGCGCTGGAGAGCTTTCTGGTGCTTACAAACCCGCGCAGCGGAGGAGACTGGCTGGTCTCCGTGGCGGGCAGTAGCGGACGCTTGCTGGCTCGCATGGTACACACGACTACGCAGGAGCGGCCGTCGATCGGTCCTGAGCTGCCTGCCGACTTGGCTCTGGCTGCTTCCGACCGCCGGCTGTTCATCACCGACCTGGCTACAGGTGAGGTTTTTGTTCACCCGATACCGCTTTCCTGACGGCGACACCCGGACAAGGCGAAGCGTGGCCTTGCGATCACGCCAGGCCCTCCGACCGGCGATCCTGGGTCTCCTGATTGCCCTGAGCCTGGCACTCGGCGGCTGTGTGAAGCTGGGCACGGCGGAAACCAGGGCGCCACTTCCGCCACCAAAGCCCCAGGCACCACCGGCGCCGGTCCGCTCGGAGGCCTACCCGGTTTTCGACCAGTTGCGACAGGACCTGCTGCGCCGGGAGCCGGCCCTTGGCAAAGTGAACTGTGCCTTTGCCATCGGGGTGGATGTCTCGGGCAGCTCCCACACCAGCCAGGTGCTTGAGTACACGACGAAGCTGCTCACCGACGCCGGCCGGTACTTCTTCTCGCCCGGCGACAAAGTCGTCGTCATCCCCTGGGACAGTCGCGTGCGCGAGGACCACGTGCATGAGTTCGACGTCGTCTCCGGAGACAAGGCCGTGAGCGATCTGCAGGCGGCCTTCGAGGGCCTCGAGAACCTCGTCGAGCCGGAGAGCCGTGGCAGCAACCTCCTGGACGCTCGTGGCTACTGCATGGAGAAAGCCCTCGGCTATCAGGACAGGAGCGAGGGGAAGCTGTGCGGCGTGGTCCTGATCTTCACCGACATCCGCACACCCGACATGGCCTTCTCGCGGCAGGTCTACGCACCGGACAAGCTGCGGCGACTGCGGTCGAAGCTGACGGAGAGCGACAGCAGCGAGTTCACGGTCGCGGCCTACCAGGCGGGGGAGAAGACGCAGATCATCCTCCACTCGCTGGTGGGGAAAGCGCAGCAGACAACCGCAGCCGCGAGCGTCAACCGCACTCGAAGTGCACCCGCGGCGACGCGACCGGTATCGACGCCGCCACCACCTCCGCCGCCGGATACTTCGGGCGCACGAGCCCTGCTCATCGTGGTGGCGCTGGTCTGTCTGCTGGCCATGGCAGCCTTGCCCTTCACCTGGCGCCATCGCCTGGCCATCGGTGACGTGCGCGAGAGTGTGCGAGCCCTTGGCGGGCGCTTCAAGGTGCTGGCGGGCCAGGGAATCAGTCCGCGAGGCGCCGTGTATGTTCGTGCGCCGGGCCTCGAGGGGCAGACGCTGGTGACGCTTGAGGGGCGAGGACCGCAGCTTGTCGCCATCGCTCGCAGTGGCGTGCGCCTCAATGACGGACGCAGCGAAGTGGCGATTCCGCTGGGTCGTCCCTGTACGCTGAGACTGTCCATTGACGGTGTGCCGGGGGAGCAGAACCTCGAGGTGCAGACGCAGGAGTTCTTCGCATCGAATACGGGCCCGATCCTGGGAATGGCTATCGCCTTCCTGGTGGTCGTGGCCTGCATCATCGGCTAGCTGTCTCCAGGACCGGCGGACCACCTGCCGGCGCGCTGGGCCGAAGCCTGACGGAGGCGAGAGTCTTGGAGCAAGTGCTGTACCTGTTCGCCATGCTGCACAACGCCCATGACCTGGGGTTGATGTTGGGTGTGCTGGTCGGCGCCTGGATCGCGTCCCTGCTCATCTTCTGGGTGTTCTTCAGCGGCTGCTCCCTGGGCGCCGGCCTCTCGATGCGAGTGGGCTGCACCTTCGGTGTGGTCCTGATGCTCATCTGCACCTGCTTCATCTTCCGCGACCTCAAGGAGTACTTCATCTGGTGGCACTACACGCCGGGGCCGACGCCCGCGGTGATGGCCGACGCGATTCTCCTGTGGGGGCTGTCGGTCGTGTGGCTGATCCTGATCTGGGCGATCTGGCCGAGGCCGCGACGTCTTGAGGCCGCGCTGTGAGGCGGCCGGCTGGTTGCACGACGGAATGGTCTGCGCGTATGAAGGAGCCTGACTGATGCCCACGACCTTCAATCCCGTCTTCATCCTGGCGCTCGGGGGAACCGGAACGCAGGTAGCGCGACTGCTGCGCGACCGTCTTGCCTGGCGCTATGGAGACCCGGCGAACATCCCCTTCGTCCGGTTCCTGTTCGTCGACACCGACCACAATAACCCCGATGCTGCGGGGCCTGACGGGATTCAGATCAACCCGCCGGGAGGCCAGATCGACCGGATGCTGGCGCATCCCGAGGAGTTCGACCATATCGGTCTGAAGGACTGGATCGATATGGACGCGCTCAAGCGAGCCGACAAGGGCGGCTTCCAGCAGGGAGCGGCCGGCATCCGCATGTTCGGCCGCCTGGCCCTGCTCAGTTCGCAGAGCTTTCAGAATCTCTGGCAGCAGATCAGCCGCAAGGTCAAGGAGATCCTGACCGTCACCGACACCGACATCAAGGACCAGTTGGGCCTCGATCCGAACGCAGAGATTCGCGTCGGGCCTGCGCGGTGCTATGTCATCTCCTCAAGCTGTGGCGGCACGGGCAGCGGCACCTTCATCGACGTGGGCTACATCCTCCACGAGATCCTGCAGAAGGAGGGCCTGGACGCTCGTCGCCTCGGCATCCTGGCCATTGCCCGCCAGGATGCGACCAGCGAGCGGCAGTTCACTCGCAACACGGCGGCCAGCCTTTCGGAGCTGGACTACTACAACCGCAGCGGGGTCATCTACGATGCCAAGTTCCCGCAGCAGGGAGCCGTGAAGACCCGGGCAGCGGCCTTCGACTACTGCTACCTGGTGTCGCCCTCAGGCCCGAAGGGTCCCCTGGGCTTCAGCGAGTTCCTCAGCAGCGTGGCCGAGTACATCTACGTTGATGTGATTGCCCAGACCCAGGAGGCGCAGTCACGCCGTGACGACTTCGGCCCCGACATGGCCGAGTACGATCTGGACGGCTACCCGCTGCGGTTCCTGACCTTCGGCGTCTCCTCGATCGAGTTCCCTGCCGACGTGTGCCACAAGGCCTGCACCTATGGGACGATCGCCGAGTTCGTGGAGGCGTGGCTACAGACCGATGGACGACGGATCGCCAACGATGGTGCGCTTCCCCTCGACCCGGGAGATGCGGACAAGCTTGCGCTGAACCAGGCCCTCGGTGTCGCGTCGACCCGGGTCGAGGACGACCCGGTCCTGGAAGAGCTCACGCAGGTTCCGGAGGACCTCGCCGACGTGCTGGGCGGCGTTCGACCGCAGGACTGGATGAACCAGGAGATCCGCAAGCTCTTTGAGGGCGAACCGGATGCCAACGCCTTCAGCGACCTCCAGCGCAGACTCGACCAGGCCTTCTCCAAGGAGGGGTACTTCACTCGCTGTGTAGAGCTGAACCTGCGACGACTACGGGGCGGCCGGTGGCTCGAGAACGCCTTGCTCCAGACGCTGCTTCCCGTGGTCTTCGACCTCAAGCGCGGTCCTCGCTATGCGCTCGGATTGGTGCGCGGTCTCCAGGCAGGTCTGGCGGATGAACTCAAGCGCATGGATGCTGAGATCAAGCGTCCGGCAGTCGGTGAGTACACCCTGGAGGATGCGCGGCAGGCCGTCGAGGCCGTGCGACGCGACTGGCTGCTGCGAGTTCCGCCGCTGATCGGGTTCACCTGGATCAATGAGAGTGCTGCACGCCGTGAGGCGCTCAAGCCGCGAGTCCTGGTGTGTGACGCCTACAACCGCAGAGCCGAGCAGTTGGTCATCGGGGCCAAGCGGCAGCTCTATGCTGAGCTCCTTGATCCGGCCCTGAAGGCCCTGGAGTCCCGCCTCAGCAACCTTCTGCAGTACCTGACGGCGTGGCACAACGAGGCTGGCCAGGAGTACGCCGAGATCCTGGCACGGCCGCTGGATCGCCGCACCGCGATGCTGTTCTCCGAGCAGGTTGTGCAGCTCAAGATGGACCGCGTGATGAAGGACGTGGATGAGGGCACGCGGGACAAGTTCTACCTCTCGCTGTTGGAGCCCACGCGAACGGCAGCTCTACGCGAGGCGCTCACGGCGACTCTGGACCGCGATGAGAGCCGGGCCTTCACGGCGGCTTACCCCCGAGATGCCGCCCGTGGTGGCGCCATCCAGTTGCGGTACGTGGAGGCCATCGTCGAGACCTTGCGCGACAGGTACCGGCAGCATGCGCCTGCCGGCCAGCCGCCGATCATCTATGACGAGCGTGCCATCGAGCGCTTCCAGGATGCCGCCGTGGAGAGCGCCGGGCTGAGTGCGGAAATGGGGCAGGTAGTGGACGAAGCCATGGAGATGGCCGAGCTCAACCTGCAGCACCCCAAGTACTCCGACCTTCAGCCGGTCAACCCTCGCGACGGTTGGTGGGCCTTCTTCAGCGGAGCGCAGGCGGCCAACGAGTGGACTGAGTTCAAGACACAGCTCTCCAACGGGGTGAACGCCCTCGCTGGAACCCGTGGCGTGTCGGCTCCGAACCCGGACAAGTGGCTGCAGGAGATCGCCGATCCGTACATGGTGATCCTGCTGCGCGAGCGGGCCGCCTTCCCCAGTCGCATCCTGCGCGGCTATGACATCTCCGAGCGCGAGGAGAAGATCCAGGGCAGCCGAGCAGTCTCGGCAAGGGTCCCGGAAATGACCGCCTTCTCGCGCACCGGTATTCGTCCGCAGCCACCCAGTGAGCGAGACCTGCGTGAGGCGGAGCAGTTCTTCCTCGGTGCGGTCCTGCTGAACTTGCTGCAGTACTCCCAGGAACGCCAGGAGTTCAGTGTAGAGCTTGCGCAAGCGCCGGGACTGCCACGACGGTTGCTGACTCTGTCGAACGACTTCTCGGTGACCGTCAGCGATCTGGCATACCGGAACGAGACGCGCACCATCCTCGCAACCATGCTGCAGGACAAGATCAACCAACTTGGCAAGGAGCAGGCGCTCGCCGTCACCTCCGCCGTCAAGTCGCGGATCATGGTCACGGAGACCGGGGAAGCGCGGACGCACGAGATGGCCATTTTGGGCCTGCGCGGTCTGGGCGACGCTCAGGCCTCCAACATTGTCCGTGGCTTCGAGGCGAACATGGGGCTGGCGCCCGAGGGTCAGCGTCCCGCCGATCAGCCGCACCCGTACGCGGACCTCAACCTCGATCCAGCTCCCGGACGCCGGCCGGGGTACTACTGCCGCAACCGAGCGTGCCAGGTGTTCCTGGGCGGAGAGCTGCAGACCGTGCCACCTCAGTGCCCGAACTGCGGACGGTCCTTTGTGCCCTACACGGCCTAGGGGCCGCAAGACAGCCGGGCGCTGCCGCATCAGACAGTTCGTGCCCTACAGGAGCTGAGCGAAGATGGCTTACTACAACCCGCGCCTCATCGGCGGATCGCTGGACGCCGGTGCTCTGCCCAGGACAGGCCTGGCAGTCTTCCTCGCCGTCCTGCTTGGTCTGGGCTGTGTTGGCCTGGCCCTGGGCTATGCCCTGTTCGGCGGCGATGTGGTGGAGCAGATTCGCCGCGCGACGGTGTGGATTCGCGTGGATGGCGAGAACGAGGGCACGGGCGTCATCATCACGGAGGACGGCTACATCCTCACCGCTGCCCACGTGGTGAAGGACGGGAAGGCCAACCTCATTGAGGTGGTTCTCAACAGCGGCCTCAAGAGCGCCGAGACCTTGCATGCCCAGTGCACCGAGCATGTAGGCGCGACGGGCAGACCCTTGCCGGCGGAGATGGGCAAGGACTACGCGCTGCTCAAAGTCGAAGCTCGCAAGCCATTGCCGTATCTGCCGGTCATCGGAAGCGATGCAGTCCAGGAGGGCATGTCGTGCTTCGTCGCGGGCTTCCCCTTCGGTGAGCAGATGCAGACGAGTATCTACGGGCCCAACATCCGCATCGACCCCGGGCACATCACGGCGATCATGCGTGGGGGAGAAGAGGGACCGCAGGCCTTCAACGTCGATGTAGCAATCCGCGAGGGAATGAGCGGCGGCCCCTGCACGGACGATCGCGGGCAGGTGATCGGGATCGCGGAGATGTACAGCGAGCAGGCAGCGGCGAATCTGGTCCTGCCTACTTCTCGCTTCAAGCACGTGTGGGAGCCCCTGGTGAGGTCCCAGTAGACGAGGCCCCTGGGGCGCAAGGCCGGTCCTTGCAGCCGCAGGCTCCTTGCGATGAACCCTCCAGCGCCACTGGTGCCGTCAGGCCAGTGGCGTCTTCGGTTCTGCAGCTTCCCCAACCTCCGCCCTCTGAAGTGCCGAGTTGGTCATCCTGCCACCTGGCCTCACCTCGCCTGGAGAGGTGACCTTCCTTGCGTGCACGAGAGGAATACTGGCAAGAGGAGGACAACGATACACATATTTGGCAAGGGTATCCAAGCAAAGAAGGAGTCTGGAGGACGTCCGTTGAAAGAACCCCTGTCGCGGTAGCGATAGGTTAGCGCACCGGCTTCGCAGCGCAATATCCAGCAAGGGAGGGCCGTAGCATGCGTGGACAGAGGCCCCATCGGGGTCTGGCCGTGCTCGTTATCCTCTTGCCGGTCGTTGTGTTAGTCATGTGGGGGTGCCAGCCGAAGGCGCCCACGGGCCCCGAGCCCGGAGTTCAGCCCACGCCTGCGGAGGAGAACCAGGCTGCCACGCCGCTGGAGAGCGGCGCTAAGGCGCCAACAGGCGAGCCAGTGAAGGTAGGCGCCATCTTCAGCGTTACCGGCAACAACGCCCCTCTGGGCGAGCCGGAGAAGAGGGCAGCCCAACTCATTCAGGAGGAGATCAACGCGAAGGGTGGAGTCCTTGGACGGCCGCTTCAGGTGATCGTCAAGGACGACAAGACAGACACGACCGAGGCAGTGAACGCTGCCAAGGACCTCATCAACACCGAGAAGGTGTGCGCCATCATCGGTCCCAGTGGGACGCCGACCACGATGGCGATCGTACCGACCATGGAGGAAGCGAAGGTCCCTCTTGTCTCCTGCGCGGCCGGCATGAAGATCACCAACCCCATCAAGCCCTACGTCTTTGCGGTGCCTCAGACCGACACTCTCGCCGTCGCCAAGATCATCGAGTACCTCAAGGCCAACCGGATCGAAAAGGTCGCGACGATCTACGTCAAGGACCCCTACGGTGAGAGTGGCCAGGAGCAGCTCTCGACGCATCTGTCGAAGGCGCAGATCAAGATCCTCGGCAGCGAGAGCTACGCCAAGGACGACACGGACATGACGACGCAGTTGACCAAGCTGCGCGGGTTGCAGCCCCAGGCCATCATCTGCTGGGGCACGAACCCCGGACCGGCTCACGTCGCCAAGGGCATGAAGAAGCTGGGCATGACGATGCCGCTGATCCAGAGCCACGGCGTCGCCAATGCCAAGTTCCTCGAGCTCGCGGCTGATGCCGGTGAGGGTGTCATGCTGCCCGCAGGTCGGCTTGTGGTCTGGGAGGCCGTGCCGGACTCTCACCCCCAGAAGCCTATCCTGAAGTCCTTCGCGGAGGCCTTCAGGGCCAAGTACAGCAAGGACGCTGACACCTTCGCCGGGCACGCCTACGATTCGCTGCACATCGTGATCAGCGCCATCGAGGCCGCGAAGAGCACCGAGCCGGCCAAGGTCCGCGACGCCCTTGAGAAGACCAAGGACTTCGTTGGGACTGCGGGCGTGTTCACCTACACCCCGCAGGACCACAACGGGCTCACCAAGGACGCCTTCGTCTGGGTCAAGGTCGAGGGCGGCAAGTGGAAGCTGGCCGAGTAGGTCTGCTGAGCGGCACGGGCTCCGCGGGCCAGAACGAAGCGTAAGCAGGTCGGGGAGCGGCAGGGGCTTGACCTTGCCGCTTTCCGACAGTGTACCGGCCCCGGTGCCCCGGAGCTCCGCTGCCCTTCCCCGCGACGGAGCGGGCAACTCTTCCTGTTAGGTACTCCATGCACCTGGCGGATAGCCTCCTTCAGTTCACCGTGTCGGGCATCGCCCTCGGCGCCATCTATGGCATCGTTGGCCTCGGATTCACGATCATCTTCAACGCTACCGGTGTGATCAATTTCGCCCAGGGCGAGTTCGTCATGCTGGGCGGACTGGTGGCGGCTACCCTCGTCTCCCTTCATGTGCCGGTCGCCCTTGCACTCCCCATCGCCGGCTTTGCGGTGGCGATCGTCGGTCTGCTGGTGCAGCGCCTGGCGGTGCAGCCCCTAACGCGCTCCTCGGTGATCTCCATGGTCACCGTCACCATCGGCGTATCGGTCTTGCTGCGAGGAGTCGCCAAGGAGCTCTGGGGTCCGAACTCAGTGGCGATGGCGCCCTTCTCCGGGAGTCAGCCGCTGCATCTGGGGACCGCTGCGGTTGAGCCCCAGGAAGTGTGGGTGGTGGCGACCGTCCTGGTGATCGTGGTGGGTGTGCAGTTGTTCTTCGAGCACACCATGGTCGGCAAGGCCATGCGGGCTTGTGCCATCAACCGCGCGGCAGCGCAACTGGCCGGGATCAGCGTGGACCGCATGAACCTGCTCGCCTTTGGGCTGAGTGCGGGGATCAGTGGCCTGGCCGGAGTCGTCCTGGCTCCGCTGACCATGGTCTCCTACTCCTCGGGGACCCCGATCGCGGTCAAAGGCTTCTGTGCGGCGATCGTCGGCGGCCTCGGGAACAGCGCCGGTGCAGTGGTCGGTGGGATTCTGCTGGGTATGCTCGAGTCCCTGGGGGCCGGCTTCATCAGCTCGGACTACAAGAACGCCTTTGCCTTGCTCGTACTGCTACTGGTGCTCGTCCTGCGGCCCAGTGGTCTGCTGGGCAAGCGCACCGACCGAGGGTTGTAGGCAGATGACCACGCCACGGGCCCGCTCCGTCTTCCTGGGTTCGCTCCCGGTGCTTGCGCTCGTGGTGGGCGTGGTCGCCTTCCCACTGGTCTTCCGCAACAACTACGTTCAGTCTGTGGGGGCGACCATCGGCCTCTATTCGCTGGTGGCCCTGGGCCTGTGCCTGCTCATTGGCTATGCGGGGCAGGTGTCCCTGGGGCATGCGGCCTTCTATGGCCTAGGCGCCTACTCTTCCGCGGTCCTGACTACCCGCCTTCATTGGGACCCGTGGCTGGCGATGCTGGTCGGAGCCGTGCTGACCGGGGCTGTGGCCTGGCTGGTAGGAAGGCCGACGCTGCGTCTGCATGGGCACCACCTTGCCATGGCGACACTGGGCTTCGGCATCATCATGCAGATCGTGTTCATCGAGGGTGATGAGCTAACCGGCGGGTTCGGCGGCATCACCTCCATCCCGCCGTTGCGAATCGGCGGCCTCAGCATTACCGGCGACGTGCGGAACTTCTACGCGATCTGGGCTGTGGTCGTTCTCTGTGTGATGGCATCGCGGTGTCTGGTGGATTCGCGGGTCGGTCGGGCGTTGCGGGCGATCCACGATAGCGAGACGGCCGCCGCTGCCTGCGGCGTGGACGTGTCAACCTACAAGGTCCAGGTGTTTGTGCTCAGCGCAGTCTTCGCCTCCGTAGCGGGGAGTCTCTACGCCCACTATATCACCTTCGTGAGCCCCGATCCCTTCAGCCTGGCTTTCTCCATCCAGATGCTGGTGATCGTGATCGTCGGCGGCTCACGCAACGTCTGGGGCGCTCTGTTAGGGGCTGCCTTGATGACGGCCCTGGCGCAGCAGATCGAGAAGACCGATGCCATCAAGGACCTCAGCGATGTCGCCTACGGCCTGGTGCTGGTGCTGTTCATCGTCTTCATGCCGGCCGGTCTGGCTGGAGCTTTGTCGAAGGGGTTGGCTCGGGTCAGGGCGCAGAGGGCTGATGAGAATGCCTGAGGCTCTCCTCAGCGCCCACGAGGTCAGCATGTCCTTCGGCGGCGTCAAGGCCCTCGACAGCGTGAGCCTGGAGGTCCGACGCGGTGAGGTGCTCGCGATCATCGGCCCGAACGGCGCGGGCAAGACCACGCTGTTCAACATCCTGTCGCGGACCTTCCCACCGACCGGTGGCGAGGTCGCGTTCCTGGGACATTCCCTGGGACATCGGCACGCCCACGAGGTCGCCCGTCTGGGGATGGCGAGGACCTTCCAGAATCTGCAGGTCTTCGGGCAGATGACCGTGCTGGAGAATGTACTGGTCGGCTGTCACGTCCAGGGCCACGCCGGATTCGTTGCAGCGTCTCTGCGTCTGCCCTTTACACGCAGAGAGGAGAAGGCTCTGCGTGAACGGGCCGAGGAAGCTCTGCAGCGAGTGGGGCTACTGGAGCGTGCCGGCGAGTTGGCGGCGAACCTGCCGGTCGGCCAGCAGCGGCTTCTGGAACTCGCTCGGGCCCTCGGAAGTACGCCGCAGTTGCTGCTGCTGGACGAGCCCGCCGCAGGACTGACGACTCGCGAAACGGCGGTGCTGTCTGCACTGGTCCTCAGGCTGCGGGAGGAGCTCGGCCTGACGGTTGCGCTCATCGAGCATGACATGACGCTGGTGATGGGAATCTCGGACCGCGTGGCCGTCCTCAATCACGGACAGAAGATCGCCGACGACGTCCCCTCTGTTGTCCAGAAGGATCCGCAGGTGGTCGCAGCCTACCTCGGCGTCGGCGACTAGTGCAGAACGGTCCCGTCGTCGAGGGCTGTGCGGAAGACAGGTGCGTGTATGCCCTCCTTCTTGCGAGTGACGAGTCTGGATGCCTTCTATGGGCCCTTGCATGCCCTCAAGGCCGTGTCGCTGCACGTCAACCAAGGAGAGATCGTGGCGCTGCTCGGGGCCAACGGGGCGGGGAAGAGCACGACGCTGAACACGGTGTGCGGACTGCTCACTCCGCGCAGCGGAACGGTGGAGTACGACGGGTGCAACATCACCGGCGCAAGGCCGGAGCGGATCGTGAGCCTTGGCCTGACACAGGTGCCCGAGGGTCGGCAGATCTTCGGCGACCTCTCGGTGCGCGACAACCTCCTGCTGGGTGGCTACGTGCGCTGGCGCAGCGGACGACGCCAGGAGGTAGTGGCCGACCTCGACCGCATGGTGGAGATCTTCCCGATCCTGGAGGAGCGCATGTACCAGCGCGCCGGGACGCTCAGTGGCGGCCAGCAGCAGATGCTGGCGATCGCCCGAGCGCTCATGTCCAGTCCCCGGCTGCTGCTGCTCGATGAGCCGTCGATGGGCCTAGCCCCGCTGGTGGTGAGGGACATCCTTGCCACGGCAGCGCACCTGCGGGCCGAGAACGGCACAACGATTCTCCTGGTCGAGCAGAATGCTGCGGCAGCCCTCAAGATCGCCGACCGTGGGTATGTGCTCGAGACGGGGCGCATAGTGCTGGAGGGAAGCGCGAACCAACTCCTGCGCGACCGCGAAGTTCAGCGGGCCTACCTTGGGAAAGACTACGAAGAGGTGTGACTATGGCCCCGAGTGCAATCTGGAGTCCTGAGCGCGAGACGCTGCCGCGCAGTGAGATCGAGCAACTCCAGCTCGAGCGGCTGCAGGCCACCATCAGCCGGGTCTACCGGAATGTCCAGTTCTACCGGCGGATGTTTGAGCAGCATGACCTCGTGCCGGAGGATTTCAGCTCCCTCAAGGACCTGCGCAAGCTCCCCTTCACCACCAAGGACGACCTGCGCCAGGCGTACCCGTACTCGATGTTTGCCCTGCCGCTGCGCGAGGTCGTGCGCATCCATTCCTCCTCGGGCACCACAGGTCAGGCGATTGTCGTGGGATACACCCGCAACGACCTGGACCACTGGACCGAGTTGGTGGCCCGTAACCTCGTGGCCGGAGGCGTCACCAAGGAGGACGTGGTGCAGATCTTCTTCGGCTACGGTCTCTTCGCCGGCGGCTTTGGGCTTCATCAGGGAGCCGAGCGAATCGGGGCCTCGGTGATCCCGGTCTCCAGTGCGGACATCGAGCACCAGGTCAAGGTGATGCACGACTTCCGCACAACGGCGCTCGTGGGGCTGCCGAGCTATGCTCTGCGGATCGCTCGTGCCGTGGAGGAGATGGGGATCGACGTCGGGTCACTTTGTCTACGCATCGGCGTCTTCGGCGGCGAGCCCTGGTCGGAGGAGACCCGCACCCAGATCGAGGAGCGACTGCGGATCAGGGCGACGGATATCTACGGGCTGGCGGAGATCGGCGGCCCCGGCGTGTCCTGCGAGTGTGAGCAACGCTGCGGGCTGCACGTAGCGGAGGACCACTTCCTGGTGGAGATCATCGACCCGGTCACCGGCGAGACCTTGGAGCCGGGTCAGACGGGCGAACTGGTCTTCACGACGGTGGGCAAGGAAGCCTTCCCACTCCTGCGGTACCGGACGGGCGACCTGAGCAGTCTTGACCTGGAGCCCTGCCGGTGTGGGCGGACTCTCGCCCGAATGAGCCGAGTGCATGCTCGCACCGATGAGATGTTCATCATCCACGGCGAGAACGTCGACCCGCAGGGGATCGCCGCCGTGCTCAGTCAGGTGAAGGGTGTTGGTCCGCACTTTCGGGTGATCGTGGATCGGACTCGCGGCGAGGACAGCCTGGAGGTTGAGGTGGAGCTTGCCAGCGTACTCGCCGGGGACACCGTCGGCAGCATCGAGCGCGTGGCCGAGGAGGTTACCGATCGCTTGCAGCGACTGCTGGGGTTCGAGCCCACGGTTACTATCGTGGAGCCCGGGTCCTTCAGCAGCGGCAGCAAGGCCGCCCGCGTAGTAGACAGGAGGAATCTCTAGCCCGGTCGGCGCACAATGAAGGGGTATGCGGGGCTGCTGTGGTTCCACGGCAAGCCGCAACCGGGAAGGAGAGCCCAAGCCTATGGAGAGCATCGCCGTCCTGATCGTCGCACTCATTCTGTGTATCGCGGTGCCGGTGTTCAGTGCCCCTCTTCCAGACGAGACGCCTCCGGCAATCGACGAATGGGGGTTCAGACCGCTGGACGGTCAGCCCTCGCCGGTTGACCCGCCAGGTTTCGTCTGGCGACCCCAGACGGATGCCGTCAGTTACGAGCTGCAGGTGTCGAAGGATCTGCAGTGCGCTGCAACCTTCTACGAGGTCAAGGGCCTCGACCTGTACTGCCATTGCCTCGCGAAGACCTTCGGAGCCGGGAAGTACTACTGGCGGTTCCGCTTCGTGACCAAGGCCGGAGAGACGTCGCAGTGGAGCTCGATCCGCAGCTTCACCGTCGACGCGAGGGCCCATGCCTTCCCGATGCCGGCGCGCGACGAACTCCTGTCACGCATTCCGACAACACACCCGAGGCTGTTCCTGCGCCCGGAGGACGTAGCACGCTACCGCGAGCTCGCGAGCGGCGCCTTGAAGGACCGCTGGGACCGGCTCGTGGCCGACTGCGACAAGATCCTCAAGAACCCGCCGGACATCACTGAGCCGCCGACTTACCCGCCCGACGTGAAGCGTGGGGTGAATGACGATGCCTGGCGCAAGATCTGGTGGGGCAATCGCACGCGGGTGGAGAGCGTCTGCGGGAGTGCGGCGACCCTTGCCTTCGTGTACATGGTCGGAGGCGATGAGAAGTACGCCAAAGAGGCGCGGCGCCTGATCCTCGCAGCCTGCGAGTGGGACCCGAAGGGAGCCACCGGCTACCGTTACAACGACGAGGCCGGGATGCCCTTCTCGTACCTCACCACGCGCACCTACACCTGGCTGTACAACTACCTCAGCGAGGCCGATCGCCAGAAGATCCGCGACCTCATGACGATCCGCGGGCAGGAGATGTACAACCACCTGTCCGGGAAGCTGCACATCTGGAAGCCCTATGACAGCCACGCCAACCGGGCCTGGCACAAGCTGGGCGAAGTGGGCGCTGCCTTCTACGGCGAGATCCCCGACGCGGCGAACTGGGTTTGGTTCGCGATGAACGTGTTCTACAACTCCTACCCCGTATGGAACGACGATGCGGGCGGCTGGCATGAGGGCATCTCGTACTACACCGGCTATCTGACCAAGATCACCTGGTGGCTGGCGACCCTCAAGTCCACCTTCGGGATCGACGGCTTCCAGAAGCCCTTCTTCGCGAAGGTCGGCAACTTCCCGCTGTACGTGGTTCCCCCGGGTGAGACTCTGGGCGGTTACGGCGACTTGTCCTCAGGATTCACGGCGAAGGGGTGCAGCGCGACCGTGAGCATCTTCGCACGGATGGCCCAGAACCCGTACTGGCGCTGGCTGGTGGAGAACTCCGGCGGGTCCGATCTCCCGGGCGGCTATATGGGCTTCATCTACGCGACGACACCGGGGGTGCCGGCCAAGGCGCCCACCGATCTTCCCGGTTCGGTGCTCTTCCCGGGGATCGGCGTGGCGGCGCTGCACAACGACCTGGTGAAGCGTGACAACGACGTCCAGTTTATGCTCAAGGCCTCGCCCTTCGGCAGCCAGAGTCACGGCTACGACGCGCAGAACTCCTTCCTGCTCAGCGTGGGCGGCGATCCGGTGTTCGTGGCGACGGGCAAGCGCGACCTGTACGGGAGCCCGCATCACAGCAACTGGATGTGGGAGACCAAGAGCACGAACTCCATCCTTGTGAACGGACAGGGCCAGGAGAAGCACGCACGGAAGCACCAGGGGGACATCACCGGGTTCTCGACCTCGCCCAGCTTCGACTACGTCGTCGGCGAGGCGGCCAAGGCCTACCCCGGACGTCTGAACCGGTTCACCCGTGCGGTGCTGTTCATCAAGCCGCGCACCCTGGTGCTGTTCGACGCGCTCGAGGCCCCGGAGCCGAGCACCTTCCAGTGGCTCCTGCACAGCAACGAGGAGATGGCGCTGCAGGGCCAGACGATCAGCGGCCACGGAAAGAAGAACCGCGCGAGTCTGCAGATCCTGTCACCGGCAGGCCTGCAGGTCAGCGAGACCGACCAGTTCGATCCGCCGCCACAGTCCTGGGTCACACTGAAGCAGTGGCATGTGACCGCGGCGACGGCGGAGAAGCAGTCCAGCGTGGACTTCGTCTCGGTGATCCGTGCTGCCATGGCCGGCGAGTCGGCCAAGGCTCTCAAGGCCACTTCGCTGCAGGCCCCGGGCGCCCTGGGCGCGGACATCGAGCTCAGCGACGGTCGGGCACTGGTGGTGTGGCGCAAGTCAGGCACCGGTCCGGTGACCTGTGGCGACGTCTCCACCGACGGCCAGATCGCCTGCATCGTGCTCGATACCAGGGGCGAGGTGCGCGACGTCTTCGTGTATGGTGGCGCCTCGGTGAGCTACAAGGGCCAGCGAGTCGCGGCCGGTCAGTAAACACAAGGGGGTCGTACAGCAGTCGGGGAGGTGACGGACAATGGATGCTCTCAGTCGACGCAGGTTCGTGGTGAGCGCCGGCGTCGCAGCAGCCGGAGCGCTCAGCGCCCAGAGTGTGCTCGCGCAACCGGCCGCCGGCATGCCCGGTCCGGGACTGCACCAGGTGGCTGCCCTGAAGTACCCGCCGGAGACTGTGCGCGGGATCTCCGCGCAGGTGATCACCTGGCACCATGACACGCACTATGCCGGGTATGTGAAGAAGCGCAACCAGATCGAGGAGCAGATCACCAGGCTGGGCCCGGGTACGCCGGGCTTCGATGGCCGGGTCTACGCCGGCATCAAGCGGGATGAGGCCTTCAACGCCAGTGGCATGATCCTGCACGAGGTCTACTTCGACAACCTGGGCGGCGACGGCAAGATCGGTGGCGGCCCGGCGGAGACTGCCCTGAAGTCAGTATTCGGGAGCCTCGAGGCCTGGCAGGCGGACATGATCGCCCTGGCCATGCAGGCCACCGGCTGGGCACTGATGTGCTACGACCCGAGCGACGGCCGCCTGCACGACTACCTGGTCGAGGCTCACCAGTTGGGCGCAATCTGGGGAGCCGTGCCGATCGTGGCTCTGGACGTATTCGAGCATGCTTACTACCGGGACTTCGGGCCGGACCGAGCCAAGTACCTGCCGGTGTTCTTCGACAACCTGCACTGGGGCCGCATCAACGAGCGGTTCCGTGCAGCGACCGGAGTCCTCTAGGCATACCCGAACCGACGCATGGATACAGAGCGGGGCAGACCCTCAGGGCTTGCCCCGCTTTGGCATATCTCGAGGTGGCTATCAGCGCGGCAAGGTCGAGTTGGGGCTCAGCGCGTCCACCAGACCGATGGAGGCGTAGCAGGCGTAGATCCAGTCGTTCATGATCCACTTCTCCTGCCGCATGAGCCGCCACAGACTCGTCGGCGAGGTGTCGGCGCAGAAGGCGTTCAGGCTGCGTGCCCATTCGGCCGTCGTTGCAGCGCCCGGGGCATAGTTGTGCTGCGCATAGCCGAGAGCGAAGCAGGTGAGGGCGGTTCGGCCGGCACTCTCCAGCCACCAGGGCTTGCCCGAACCGGCCAGTCGGGCTACTGAACGCTCGCGCAGGGCGTCCTCGATCTCCTTGCGGAGCTGCGGGTCGGGCAGGCAACGGTGCGCCCAAGACAGGTTCTCCGACGCCGAGCCGTAGATGCCTGTGGATCGCGCCAGCAGCCAGCGGACATCGGCCGCCGCCTGGGCCTGTTGCTGCGCCGTCCCGAAGATCGCCGCGTAGGCTGCTGCGGTGCCGATCGTGCAGCCGATGGTGTAGGTGTTCAGCTCCGGCGCGTAGATGCGTT
>JBDKVB010000041.1 GCA_039679385.1 Armatimonadia bacterium
GGTACGATGTCAGTGTGAGGCAGAGCCGAAGACTTGACGCACTTTCTGTACCGGCGCTCTTTGGAGTTCGGAGTGAAGAAGCACTTACGTGTGGTGAGGATGACCCCGCTTTGCAGCAACTCACCCCATCGGTGCTCCTGGAACTGCACCAGGCGCTCGCTTGGTACCTCGGGAAAGAAACGCGCGCAGAAGGCCTTCTCAAAAGTCTCCGTATCAGCAGGAGAGACGCCCACATCGGGCATCGTGCGCCCAAAGAGCCACCAGATCACACCCTCGTCGCACTCTTCGACTTCGAACCTGTCGCCCGTCCCCGGCAACTCCAGAACGCACCTGGGAAAGGGCTTATCCTCCCATCGTTCCTCCACGAACTGCAGTTCCTCCGCGATGGGCCGTTGTGTGAAGGCGACCACCAGTTGCCTGGCGCGCTCAAGGCGCTGCTCCAGCGGCATCTCCGGCCAGCTATGCGGACCATGGGACACCACAACCGGGCGGTCTGTTGGCGTCTGCGCTGCAGTAGTATCTGCGGCCTGTTGGGCCTGTGCAGAGAGCGTCACCACTGCAAGGGTGGCGAGCAGCCGTGCGCCGCACACCCAAGCGACCCTTGCCCACCGCCGACCCATACGACTCATCACATCACCCCCCGAAGAGTACACGGACATGGCCGTGGAAGCGCCCGTCGCGACCACACCTCAGGGTGCGGTCCACGGCCTCGCGAGGTCCACCAGACGGACTTCCTTGTCGATGTTGTAGGCCAGCCACCTGCCGTCCGGTGACAGCGTGCATCGAGGAGTGTATCCCCAGATGTCGTACTGCTCCGGGGTCTTGTGCATATGCCTGTCTGGGTGGATCTCAATCCGGTACGATCCGTCCTCCACCTCGCAATCGGCAAAGCTCGCTGCCACCTTGCGGCTCCCGGCCTTCTCGTCCCAGACCCACAACCGGTGGAGGATGGTTCGTCCACCTTCGAGCAAGTCAAACCGCAGGTCCTCCCAAAAGGCCAGGTAGGAGCCAGAGGCGCCTGCCCCGTAGTCGTCGATGGTACGCATCGTGAACTGGAGCGGAGCGCTTGGCGCCGGTAGCTCCTGTTCGGTCGCCGGTCTGAACTGACGTAGCACCCGCGCTTCACCGCCCGGTATCAGTGGAACAGAGATGATCGAGAGGTCGGCGTAGAGCACCTCTTCGCCCATCCACTCCCTTCCGGGAACCGAGCCAAAGGCACCAACCGCCGCCGTGTCCGTTAGCCACGTAGGACGCACCTCGCAATGAGCGACGTGGACGCTCGGCGGGAGCGTGCCACGTGCCAGCAAGCGGCCCCTACCTGACCAAAGCTTCAGGGGTCCCCCTCGCCAAAGCGCATCGCCCCCACGCCCGTCATCAACGGTCCACCACAGCATATGGTCGACCGTACCCGAATCGAGCTGGACCTCTGTTGGCGGTTTGCCTTCCCGCAACTCGAACACGGCGCAGGGCAGAGAGCCCCTGACGTCATAGGACCCGCATAGCAGTCGCCCGTCAACCCGGAAGATGTCCATCAGATCCCCTGGGAGCCTGCCAGGCCCGAGCGCACCCAGGGCGCTGCGCTGGCCGTCTGTCGTTATCTGGAGGAGGCGGTATTCCCTGGTCACATCCAACGAAGGCCACTGCGTAACCACCACCAGTTGATCGCCGGAGGGCCAGCGAAGGTCGGCGACCCACAGGTCGTCCTCCAGAAGGACCGTGGAACGGGGCGACCAGACTGGATGGAAGTCAGGCCGCGCCAGCACCTGCCGCACCCACTTCGAGAGTCTGACGTCGCGCTGCCTTGCGGGTGTGTCGTTGGCTTGCCGCGCTAGCACAACCGCAGCGACGACAGCGGCGACCCCGACAGCAAAGACAAGCAACCGGCGCCAGCCTCGCACATCACTCACCTCTTGAGGATTCTGTCCTAGTAGTTTGAAGCTTCCCCACTGGTGGCGTTTGGTCTTGTCGTCACAACAGTCCCCAGGGGCGATGGCGGCCTTTTCAACGCCCCGTTCACCACTCCAGGCTCACCGGCGTCAGGGCAGAGCGGTGTCCGGGATCATGGGTGACGTCGTACGGTGTGTGATTGGCTTCGTCCCATCTTTCGGGATCATCAAGGTGTAGGATGTGGATGCTGTGGTTGAGGACGGCATTCGCACCCGCCGGCTCTGCATAGTCCCCAAGGATATACGCCACGCGCTGCCCGTCTGGCGACCAGGCTGCATCCCATATGTTCGAGTTTCCACCTTGGTGCGGTACGACCAGCGTACTGCCATCCCCTCGTGAGACGACCAATCCAGACACTGCGGGCACAATACGCCCTGCCTGTCCATACCCCAGGAGCAGACCGGTGCCGTTGGGCTGCCATCCATAGAGCCAGGTGTCCGTCAAGAGGGGTTCGCTCTCCGCGCCGGGTATGCGCTCCAGCACGCGCTGCAGTTTCCTGCTCTCAACGTCGTAATTCCAGACCTGCCGCACGCTGGTCGTGAGGTCCAGAGCCTCAAAAGCTAGATTCTTGCCGTCCGGCGACCAGCAGGGCTTGGTCTCGACCATCGTGTCGGGCCAGTCAGTGATGCGGAGGTAGCGTTGCCTGCCTCCGGGCGGTTGCTGGACAAGAACGTGGGATCTGGAGATGCCTACGTCACTGTGGCGTCGCAGGGCACAGAACGCCAGCGTGCCGCTGCGTGAGACTGCGGGGAACCCGTGGTCGTCGCCGTCTGTCGATACGCTTCTGCTGAAGTCGAAGGCTGCCCTGTCGGAGCCGAAAGCTTCGACTCTCATGTCAAGCACGCGGAGAGGGTGTATCAGCGCGATCTCCCACGCATCGGTCCAGATGAAACAGACCGCCCTTCCGTCCGGACGCCAGGACAAGTCCCCGCGACACGCACACATGTGTTTCTCGAAGGGCGACGCGAGGTTGGCGCCGGTGTCCATGCGGTGGAGCCACAGGTTGCCTGCGCGCACGAACATGAAGGAGCGTCGGTCGGGGGCATAGTGCGGCCACATCCCGCCTCGTACCACAAGCTGCAGTTGGCCCTTGTCGTCCAGCGTGTAGATGCCCCAGGTGCCCTCACGGAACTCCGCGCAGGTCACAAGCAGGCCGGCATAGCTGGGCTGAGGCTTCGAAGGCGCAGCCGCCTGTCCGTGCGCCCCCAAGCCGGGCAGCAAGGTGAGCAGAGCGGCGGTACGAAATCCGAACGCCCACCGGTGCGACATGCCGATCACCTCTCAAAGACTCTGGCCTAGTTTCCGATGACCCGTCCGCTGATGGCGCTAACGTCAACGATCACGTGCATCCCTTCGCCGATATCCACCTGCACCATCCAGACAAGACGCTGGCTCCCCTTCTCGTTGACCAGCACAACACACCGCGGTGCTGCGACGGAGGTACCCCGTCCGCAGTACTTCAGAGCGGCTTTGCGAGCAGCCTCCGCCGGCGTGCGCGGGGTGGTCCCGATCTTCGCGGGGATGCGTCGCTGGGTGAATCGGCTCACTCCTTTTGACTCCGCGTCCACCGCCAACGTGACCCACGACGGATGCAGCACTCCGTTCCGCACATCACCCCATCCCAGCCACCAAAGGCTCTGCCGGCTCTGCGCGTCCGGTATGGTCTCCCACGGTGAGGCCTGCCACTGCTCCGGAGGCGTCGCGCCGATACGCGCGAGAAAGTCCTTCGCGATCCTCTCTGCCTCAGCGCGGGAAAGGGCGGGGGCCTTCGGAGATGAAGGCTTGCGCACTGATAGAGATGCATGCCAGAGATAGCCCGGAACCGCGACGTCGAAACTGCCTCCCGGTGCACCTTCGTCCGACGCTTCGAACCGCAGCACCCTCACCCCCTCTTCGGTCACCTCGCCCTTGTAGGTCAGCCTGGCGGCATCCAGGGCTGGGAAGGCACGCAGGATCAGCGCTCGGGCCTGGTCGACGGTGACCTCCGGCTGCGAAGGCAGCTTCTCTGCCGGGGCCAAGCAACACAGCAGCAGCGCTGAAGTCGCCACAACGAGGCACCGAAGCAGTCGTGCCATGCGAACCAGTCCCTTCTGGACGGCACTGAGCGTGAGCTCCCCGGGGCGTCGAGTCCCGTGCACTCGCACGGAAAAGCCCGGCGACCGAACACCTGCGTGCCGGAGGCCGGGCCTGAGAGAACTGCGCTGTGAGTCGAGTGAGGCATCAGCGATCACTCCCCCGGGAGCGCAATCGCTTGAAGTGTTGAGATGTTAGGAAAATGCTACCTTATGTCTGCATGTGTCATGGCAAGGGCATTGGAGGTTACAGACGGCAGTTTCTACGTCGGTTTACGGCCACCTCTGTTCCTTGATGAACACAGATAGCCCCGGCCTTGTTCCTCCGGGGCAACCGCAAGACGCCCGCACAGGCCGCTTGTGAAGCCTGGCTAACGGTACTTCGCGATGTAGGCCTTGAGGACGCAGGTGCAGCTCTGTTCAGTGGGGTTGAGCTTGAGGAAGCGCTCGAAGCAGCGCACGGCCTCTTTCGTGTTCTTCTTGGCATTCCAGGCCCAGCCGAGCGAGAGCCATGCCTGGGAGAAGCGCGGATCGGTCTTGAGGGCCGCCTTGTACTCGTGGATCGCCTCGTCGAACCGCTTCTTCTTGTAGAGGGCTCGGCCGAGGTTGAGGTGCGCTCCCGGAGAAGTCGGGCTGATCTTGAGGGCGGACCGGCAGGCGCTGATCGCGTCGTCGGGCTTGCTGAGATCGTTCAGGGCTGCGCCGAGGTTGACATAGGCGCTGACATTGCGAGGATTCAGGCTGACCGCCTTGCGCCACTGGGCGACGGCATCGGTCAGCTTGCGCTGCGCATAGAGGGCGATCCCAAGGCCTGTGTAGGCGGCGTCGGAACGGGGATCGGCGGCCACGGCAGCGCGGAACTTGGCCTCGGCCTCATGGACCTTGCCCTTTGCGTAGAGGGACATCCCCGCTCGGTAGTGGGCGTTGGAGGCCTCGTTGGCATAGGCCGGCAAGGTGAGCGCCCCGGCGGCGAGAATCGCCGGCAGGAGAAGGCGAAGGGATTGTCTACCCAATCTGGCAAGCATGGCACCACCGGCCTGGGGAGGCATCATCGTCCCCTCTTGGCCAAGTCGATTGTACACCAAGGCGTGTGCGAAGGCCACTCTTGCCGCAGCAAGAACAGGGACGGGCCATGTCGACCCGTCCCTGTCGTGAGGTCTCGAGGAACTCGCTCCCGGTAGTCTCGGCTAGTCGAAGGGCCCGCGAACTCGCTGGAGCGGAGCCGTCGCCTCGGAGAGCACACGGTCGCCGCTGGTCAGCGATGCCTTGAGCACGTAGCTGCCGACTGGCAGGCCGGTCACGTTCAGGGCAAACTCGGCCCGGTCGCCGGTAACCTGTGGAAGCGTGGCCTTTGCCAAGGGTGTCGTCTGCCCGCTCGCATACACGCCGATCTCGACCCCCGCCTGTGACCTGAGGGACTCGGAGAGGTTGACCTCAAGCTGCACGGCGCCGGTGTTCTCGCTGAGGTAGAAGGTGCGCGGACGCACCGTCATCTTCAGTGTCGGCGGCAGCGTCGGTGTGAAGGTGCGCTCGGCGAGGACCGTGCCTGTGCCGGCTGCGGTGAGCCGGAAGGCGAAGGCCGGTGCAGGCTCCGCCGCGATGTTGTAGCGATAGGTCTTCGACACGGTCGCTCCGGGCTGCAGAGCAATCGGGCTTGTCTCGAGTGCCTGGCCCTTCGCAGCGCCGCCGACGAAGAGCATCGGCATCACGCTCTGAGCTGCGGCCGTCTCGTTCCGGAGCGCCACGGTGAACTCGTTGGAGCCCAGGCGCGCCGGTGCGACCCTGAAGTCGCCGATCCAGGACTGGCCGAAGCTCGCCACGCCGAAGCGATCAGGCTGGCCGAAGCTGCCGCCGGTCGGTGCCCAGCAGGAGAGTTCGAGGGTCTCCATGGGGCGTCGCTCGCGGCAAACGTTGAGCCCGAACTGCCCGCCGGTCAGCCCAAGATCGGCCAGCGGGATTGCCCACTCGACCGTCCAGCGGTCCGTGCCGACCTTAGCCTTCGCGACCGAGGCGGCCCGCCACTTGCGGTCGACGGAGTTGTTCCAGGACTGCACGCCCAGAGGGTTGACGATGACCTGGCGGAACTGGGATCGGCTCAGGGTCGGGTCGACGAAGAGCTCGAGGCAGTCGTCCTCCCAGACGTTTTCGCCGTCCCTGGTGACCTTGGCGGTCAGGTGGGCGATGTTGTCCTCGTGACAGGTTGCGGCGAGGTACAGATTCTTGGAGTCCGCGCCGACCAGTACGTCGGTTGCCTGCTGCGGTGTCCCGCGTCCCGTGTTGATTGTGAAGGGATCCAGGCGCGCTGCCTTGGCCCAGATCGCGTCGGTGAGGTCGCCATCGAGGGCAGGCCCCTGGGTCCAGATCGGGATGGTCACCTGACGCCCGGCAGAGACAGTGGTGGCTGGCGCCTGAGGCGCCGTCGTCCATCGGACATCGCTGACCAGACCGGCGCGAGGTCCTGTCGCAGCGATCTGCGGTGAGGGAAGCTGCTGGACATCGCCCAGGGCCGCGAGGACGTTCCAGGTGGCCATGGCTACGCGCCACCGGGCTCGATCATAGTCGGCATGCTCCCAGCCATTCGGCAGCTTCAGCGTTCCTGCCACCGTGGGATTGGCCTGAGCATCGGCACCGGTCTGCGTCCATGCCGCTCGGCCCCGGACGGAGGGAGCGTAGTCAAGGGACGCCAGGAGCGCGTCGTACTCCGCCTGGGCCTCCGTGGCAGCACGCTTGGCAGCCGGGTTTGCGGAGGCCTCTGCGCGTCGGATTGCCTGACGCAGCGTGTAGGCGTACTTGTAGTCGTCGATACCCTCGCGAGCACCTGTCCAACCCGTCGAGGGGCCACCAGGTTCGGCCGGCATCGGCGGGTACACGTGCATCCAGTCGCCGCTCGTGTGGTCCTGGTCGTTGTAGGGCCCGCCGCCGTAGCTGATGTAGGCCCAGTTGTAGCAGCCGCTCGCGCCGCTGCGGAGCTGGAACCAACCGGCCGTGTAGCGGTCGACTTCGGGTCGGTAGGACTCGACGTCGCAGTTGTACAGCAGGATCGTCCTGCCCTCACGCTGGGCCTTGGAGACGACCTGCGGCGAGGAAAGCGCGCCGTTGTAGTTCCACAGGTCGGCATAGGGGCCGGCTTCGTTGTGGAAGTAGTCGTCGCCGGGACCGTCCTGCTCGGTGCGCATCCCGGGGATCTGCTTGAGGAGCTTGAGGCAGTGAACGTTGCGGTCCTTGTCCTCGCGGCTCTGCCAGCCGGGTTCATCCACGGGCTGCACGATGATTTCGGCCCAGCCATGCTTCTTGTGCTCCTGCTGCATGGCGATCCAGAAGCTCTTGTAGCAGCGGTCCCACTCGGGTGACATGCCGGCAGCCGTCGGAGCGCCCTGAGAGGCGGCTGACTGGCCGCTGTCGGAGAGGAGCACCACGGGAGCGGGGAACTTAAGCTCCTTGTACAGGTCCATGAACTTCTCGTAGGGACTGGTGCCGTCGAGGTTCAGTTGGCAGGTCCCGTCGGCGAGGAACTTCGCGTTCGCGGTCGGTGGACCGAAGCAGAGGCCCACGGAAGTCATCCCGTGCTGGCGCATGTCGGTCATGTGAGGCCGGAGGAGAGCGATCGCCTCTGCATCGTCCTTAGCGAAGCGCGGGCGCACGTAGTACTCGCCCCAGTACATGTCCTGCGGCTCCTGAAGCCGGTACGGAAGCACCCGCAGACGCAGCGGCAAGGTTACCTGGGCGCCGTTCGCCCGCTGCAGAACCACCGACCCCTCATACACGCCGGGCTGTGCGTCGGCGTTGACCTGCAGGTCGAGCAGCCAGCGGCGAGAGGTGTCTCGGGCGACGTCCACTTCGGAGCGCCGCTCGCACTCGGAGGGCATTCCGGCGGTGTAGCGCTTGTCCGAGTAGGTGACGCGCTTGTTCATGTACCGGATCGGCAGGACCTCGCCGGTGGCAGGTATCCCCTGGAAGGACACCTTGACCGACTTCAGGTCCTCGAGAGCATAGACCGCCAGGTTGGCGGCCTCATACTCACCGGGGGTCGCGAAGACGTCGAGGGAGCTGATGCGCTCCGTAGCAAGCGGCCGGGTATTGGCGAAGACCAGGTCCGTCCACGGCCGGCTGAACAAGACCAGGCCCTGCTTGCGCTCAGCATCGGTGGGCACAGGCTGGGCAGTGTTGTCGAGGTAGCGGATCGCCGTGAAGCGGTCGTCGAAGTTCTCCCAGCGCAGGTTGTCGAAGTACAGCGTGTAGCTGGTTCGCGGCTTCATCGCATAGGGGAAGAACTGACGGATCGGGCCCATGCCGCTGATGCTGAACTGCACATGCTTGGTCGTCTTGGGCGGGATCTGCTCAGTGGAGAACTGACCGGAGCCCGTGACGGGGTCAATGCGCATCGAAAGAGGGGCCGCCGAGGAGCCGGGATTGTAGACGTCCATGGCCAGCACCTGGTACTTGCTGGTGTCCTCGGTCGGTCGGAAGGTGAAGCCTGGCCACGAGTCCCGCTCGCTGCCAGGGAAGAAGACCTTGATGGCCCATTCGCCGTCTGTAGCATGCTCTTTGACCCGCTCGATCTGAGTGCCGCCGGGGATGGCGACCTTGAGCGAATCCTGGGTCTCAAAGGATGTGATGAGCTGTGCCCAGGCCAGGCCTGTGCAGCCCACCAAGACTAACAGAACCATAGGTAGTGACGATCTCATGCAAGCCCTCCTATCATCAGTTGGCGACTTCTTCGCCACGTCACTAACGGTTCCCTTCGCACTATCTTCGGAAGGAGTCACGCCGTCACGTGATGAATACCGTGCCATTCCCCACGTAGCCTGAACATGACGCGGCCTGGACCTGGAGGGATGGTCGGTGCTGATGCAACGGGCTCCCCTGATGGTCGTTTCGCTTGTGGCACTCGCGGGTCTGTTGGGTTGTGCAGGAAGTCTCCGGGCCGAAGAGGTCCGCCTCGACGTGAGCCTGAACCAGGGCTGGAAGTTCCTCCGCCAGGACGCTCCCGGGGCCGAGAGGTCCGACTTCGACGACGCCCAGTGGGAAGCCGTGACCTTGCCCCACACCTGGAATGCGCAGGATGGCCAGGACGGTGGCCGCAACTACTACCGCGGGATCGGCTGGTACCGGCGGCACTTCACTCCTCTCGCCTCCTGGGAGGGCAAGTCGCTGTTCCTTCGCTTCGACGCCGCTGCCACGACGGCTGACGTGTTTCTCAACGGGACGCCCGTCGGCACTCACAAAGGCAACTTCGGCGCCTTCTGCTTCGAGGTCACGAACCTGCTTCGCCCAGGCCGGGACAACGTACTCGCCGTCAAGGTCAACAACGCCCGGGATGGCGATGTGCCGCCGCTTGGTGGTGATTTCACGATCTTCGGCGGCCTGTACCGCGACGTGCACCTGCTGGTTCTCGATAGACTCTCTGTGAGCCCGCTGGACTTCGCCTCCCCCGGCGTCTACCTCAAGCAGGTTCGGGTGAGCGCTGAGCGTGCGGAGGTGGCCGTGACAACCTGCCTGCGGAACGGGACCGACTCCGCGAAGACAGTCAGCCTCCGCTGGACGGTGACGGACCAGGCCGACAAGGAGGTCTTCCGCTCCCTGGCCGGTGTCTCGATTCCGGCTCACGGGACTGCCGAGTCCCTCCAGGGCATCTACCTGGACCGGCCGCACCTGTGGCAGGGCCGGAAGGACCCCTACCTGTACACTGCGAGCGTCGAGGTGTTGGAAGGCTCGCGGGTTGCCGACCGTGTCTCGCAGCCCCTGGGACTGCGCTCCTATGAGGTCGATCCCGAGAAGGGCTTCCTGCTGAACGGGCAGCCGTACGTGCTCCACGGGGTCAACAAGCACCAGGACCGCATCGACAAAGGCTGGGCCATCGGCCCGGCACAGCAGCGTGAAGACGTCGACCTGATGCTGGAGATGGGCTGCACCTGCGTGCGCCTTGCCCACTACCAGCATCCGCAGTACACCTACGATCTGTGCGACCGCTCTGGGCTTGTGGTGTGGGCAGAGCTGGCCCTGGTGGGCAGCATCGGCAAGTCCCCGGCCTTCGCGGCGAACACTCGCCGGCAACTCACCGAGTTGATCAAGCAGAGCTTGAACCACCCCTCGATTCTGTTCTGGAGCCTGTACAACGAGCTAGGCTTCGGCCGCGAACCGATCCCTGCGGAAGGGCCCAAGCCCTGGGACCTTGTGGCCGAACTCAACGACCTGGCGCACCAACTGGACTCGACGCGCCTTACGACGGCTGCGACGAACCAGTCGAACTCGCACCCGGTGAACTGGATCACGGACATCATCGCCTTCAACCGCTACAACGGCTGGTATAGCGGCAAGCCTGAGGACTGGCCCAGGGTTCTCGACGACGTGCACAGCAAGTACCCGACTCGCCGGGTTGGGATCAGTGAGTATGGGGCGGGTGCGAGCATCCTCCACCACGAGATCCCTCCCAAGCATCACGCCACCGTAGGCCGATGGCACCCCGAGGAATGGCAGGGAGTAGTCCATGAGGCCGCCTACGGGGCCATGAAGGAACGCCCGTGGCTATGGGGCACCTTCCTGTGGAACATGTTCGACTTCGCGGTCGACGCCCGTGCCGAGGGCGATCATCTGGGACGCAACGACAAGGGGATGGTGACCTACGATCGCCAGACCCGCAAGGACACCTTCTACTTCTACAAGGCCAACTGGACCACCGAGCCCTTCGTGTATCTGACCAGCCGGCGGTACAACCCCAGACCTGCCGGCGTCACCTACCTCAAGGTGTACTCGAACTGCCCCACGGTTGAGCTGAGCCTGAACGGGAAGGCCCTTGGTTCGCAGACTGGCACCAACGGGGTCTTCGTGTGGAAGGACGTGAACCTGCCGGAGGGCCCCTGTGCCGTCGAGGCGGTTGGCACGGGTGAGGGCAAGACCGCGACGGAGGCCTGGACGTGGACGTGCCGCTCGGACGTACCCGCGCCTGTCGCGGGGGAGTAGCTTCGCTGTCGTAGCCGTCTGACACCGGGGGGACCGTGACCTGAAAAGCGTCGCTCCCTCGATCGGGAGGCACCTGGCCATGTCAGAAGAGTCGACTGCTCCCGGACCCATGCCTGCAGCACAGACCCCTGCGAAGGCTCGGATCGGCAACTACCGCTGGGTGATCTGCGCGATGCTGTTCTTCGCAACAACGATCAACTACATGGACCGGCAGGTCATCGGCATCCTCGCCCCGACGCTGGGCAAGGAGATCGGCTGGAACGAAGCCCAGTATGCCAAGATCGTTCTCTGCTTCCAGCTCGCCTATGCGATCGG
>JBDKVB010000042.1 GCA_039679385.1 Armatimonadia bacterium
CAAGGCCGCCCTCGGCCGGTGTGAAGTACCAGCCTCCATACTCGGGGTCGACAAACTGCGCACGCACGAAGTCGAGGTGTCGCTGGAGCTTCGGCCACAGGTCATCGCGGCCGCGCCAGGCGGCGAAGTGCACCAGCGCTCGGAGCATCTCGCACTGCTGCCACCAGCCCTTGTCGGGATGCAAGAGACCACCCTCGGGGGCCTCGTTTGAGTACAGTCCACCGTCCGGTGCCTCCCCCACTTCGAGTCCGTGTGCCAGCAAGGCCTCGGCCATCGGCAGCCACTCCTCGCCCAGTCCCATCTCGGTCGCCCGCGAGAGCAGGAAGGCCCACTCGCAGGCGTGGCCCAGGTCGATTCGCCCGCCGCGCTCACGAGGCAGCTCGGTCCAGGTCTCGTCGTACATCTCGGGCAAGCGTCCGCTTCCGGGAAGGCTGAGGAAGCCGTGGACGAAGTGGCCGATCTCCCTGGCGGAAGCGGCGACGGTCTCCGGACTGGAGATCGAGTGGCCGACGACGGCGGCGCGCAGCGTGTCCTCGGCCCACGGTTCCTGATGGGCCTCCAGCACAGCGAGATGGGCCTCGAACAGGTGCATGATGGGGTTCTGCGTGCGCTGGTTACTGCTGCCCACCAGCTGGCGACTCAGGGTCGGGACGATGCCCCCATAGCCGTCCATGAACTCGGCTCGGACCAGCGCAAGCGTCTCCCGGGCCAGCGCAAGAAGCTTCGCGTCTTGGAGTGCACGAGCGGCGTGGGCCAGGCCGAAGATGACGAAAGCATGACCGTAGGCGTCCTTCTTGTCGTCGAGCACCTGCCCCTCGGGCCCGACCGAGAAGAACCAGCCACGCCAGTCGGGGTCGGCGAAGTGGCGGACCAGGAACTCCACTCCGGCGGCGACGGCCTCCCGGTAGCGGTCGTCTCCCGTAAGCCGCCAGCCCACCGAAAAGTTGTACAGGAGGCGGCACTGGCTGACCAACGTCGCCTGCGCGGGTTCGGTGCGCTGCCAGGCTCGGTCCAGGGACACGTGGAAGAAGCCCGACGGTGTCACCGCCGCCTCCAGCCAGTGCGGAAGGATCTCGTCCACCAGATGCGTGTGGAACCAGTTGCGCAGAGCCTGCTTGTCGGGCGTCTGGTCAGCCATCGCATCACCTATCGAAGGGTCAGTGTGAGTTTGCGTCAGGACTCGCGCTGTAGACGCGCGGCGATCTCCTGTGCGGCGGCCAGCCCCGAGGCCGAGGCCTGCACCAGGCCACGCGTAATGCCTGCGCCATCGCCACAGGCGAAGAGGTTGTGGACGCGCGTCTCCAGGCAGGAGGAGACGTTCACCCGCGCCGAGTAAAGCTTGACCTCCACCCCATACAGCAGCGTCGACGCGCCACCGACACCCGGAGCGAAGCGGTCGAGTGCGTCCAGCATCTCCAGGATGGCCCGCAGGTGTCGGTAGGGCAGCACATAGCTCAGATCGCCCGGGGTTGCACTCGGAAGGGTCGGGGTGATCAGGCAACGCTCGAGACGGCTGGGCGTCGATCGCCGGCCCGCCCGCAAGTCAACCAACCGCTGCACAAGAACGCCATCGCCCAGGAGAGTCGCCAGGCGGGCAATGTACTGCCCATAGGCGATGGGGTCGTTGAAGGGCTTGGTGAAACGGCTGGACACCAGGACTGCGAAGTTCGTGTTCGGCGTCATGCGTTTGGCGAAGCTGTGGCCGTTGACCGTGATCACGTCACCCAGACGCTCGGTGACAACTTCGCCATGGGGGCATACACAGAAGGTCCGGACAAGGTTGTCAAAGGTCGGCGACCAGTACAGAAGCTTGAACTCGTAGAGTTGGTCGGTGACCTCCTCCAGCACCACTGCAGGGCATTCGACCCTGACACCGAGATCGACATTGTTCGAGGCGCTGTCCAGGGACAGGCGACGTGCTTCCTGCTGGAACCACGGCTGGCCGCTGCGCCCGGGAGCAGCAATCACATAGTCGGCCTCGATGGCAGTCCCGTCGGCCAGCGTAACACCACAGACACGGTCGCCACGGGTGTCGATCCTCGCGACGGCGCAGTCAAAGCGCAGCTCGCAGGTCTTGCCCAGGCTTTCCCGCATCGCCGCCAGGGTCTCGACCGAGCAGTCGGTGCCCAAGTGGCGCAGGGGCACCGGGACCAGCTTCATATCGGCAAGCGTTGCCCTTCGGCTCAGAGTCGCCACGGCCTCGTCATCAGCGCCATAGATCCGGTCGGGTGCGCCGAACTGCAGCCACAGGCGATCGGTCTGGACAATCAGGTCCTCGGCGGCAGGGCGTCCCAGTAGGTCGGCCAATTGCCCGCCCACCTCAGCCGTCAGGGTCAGCTTGCCATCGGAGAAAGCACCGGCGCCGCCAAAGCCTTCCAGGTTCACGGAGGCATCCGTCGGCGCTTCACGTCGACCGTCGCGGACAGCCACTCGGTCCGGCAGGTCGAGCCCCTTCTCGAGGACGGTGACGCGGCAGTCACCGGA
>JBDKVB010000043.1 GCA_039679385.1 Armatimonadia bacterium
CGACCTCACCGACGCAATCATCAATCGCGCTTTGGACAGCGGCATCAACTACCTGGACAACGCTCGCGCCTACCAGGACAGCGAGATGAAGTATGGCCGAGTCCTCAAGTACCGCCGCAAGGAGGCCTTCGTCGCAACCAAGACCACTGCCCGCGACCGCGACGGCGCCCTGCGCGACCTTGAGGAAAGCCTCAAGCAGCTCCAGACCGACGTCATCGATCTGTGGCAACTACACGACCTCTCCACCCAGCAGCGGTGGGCAGACTCAATGGGCCCCGGCGGTGCCCTCGAGGCCGCTCACGAAGCTCGCGAGCAGGGCCTCATCCGCTTCATCGGCATGAGCGGTCACAACAACCAGTTCCTGCTCGAAGCCATCAAGTCCGGCGAGTTCGACTCCGTCCTCTGCGTCTACAACCTGGCGATCCACAGCACCGGCGACGAGGTTCTCCCGCGTGCCGCCGAGGCCAAGGTCGGTGTCGCGATCATGAAGCCGCTGTCCGGCGGCGTCTTCTTCCGCCGCCCGGAGATCGAGATCCCGCCGCAGAGAGCCTGGCACTATGTCCTGCAGCGCTCCGAGGTCAGCGTCGCCCTGGCAGGTGCAAACTGCCTGCGCGACATCGATCAGGCGGTCGCCGCCTCGGATAGCTTCTCGCCTCTCACCAATGCCGAGAGCGCGGAGCTCATCGAGAAGGCCGGCTTCCTCGGCGAGGACATCTGCCGCAACTGCGGCTACTGCCGCCGCGATTGCCCCCAGGACCTCGACGTCCCGCAGATGATGCGCATCGCCGACGAGTTCCGCAAGTTCGGCTACGAGTGGCCGCGACTTCAGCGCGAGTACGCAGCCCTCACTCCGCAGGCCGACGCCTGCGTGGAGTGCAAGAGCTGCGAGACCAACTGCCCCTTCGACCTGCCCATCGTCGAACGCCTCCACAAGCTCCACGAGCGCATCTCTCGCATACGCTGAGCCTTCCACCAGTCACCGGAACCACAACGCCGGGGCCCCGAAGGGTCCCGGCGTTTTCTATTCTCGTTAGGCTTGTTGCCCGTCCCGATACCTTACCTACCCGTCGTCAGATCCCGTAGAACGCGCGGGCCGTCGCTGTCGTTGCCGCCGCAATCTCCTCTACCGGAACCCCGCGCAGCGTGGCGAGTTCCTGCGCGATGAAGGGGATGTACGAGGGCTCATTCCGCTTCCCGCGTTTCGCCTGCGGCGCCAGGTACGGGCAGTCGGTCTCGAGGATCAGATTCTCCAGCGGCACCTTCTGCATCACAGACCGCAGCGCCGGCGAGTTCGGGAAGGTCACCGGACCGGCAGCCCCGAGCAGGAAGCCCCGTTCGATGCAGTTGCGTGCGAAGTTCAAGTCGGCCCCGAAGCAGTGCATGACCACCTTCTGCCCCGGCCGGCGGTGCTCGTCGAGAACCTCCAACGTCGCCTGCTCCGCCTCGCGACTGTGCACGATCAGTGGCACGCTCAGGTCCCCCGCCAGCCTCACGAAGTCCGCGAACACCGCCTTCTGCTGCGGACGCGGGGAGTTGTCGTAGTGGAAGTCCAGCCCGGCCTCGCCGATCCCCACGACCTTCGGCAGGCCGGTCATTTGGGCGACCTCTTCCAGCATGGCTGGAGTGCAGTCCTTCGCGTCGTGCGGGTGGAGCCCCACGACCGCGTACAGACCTTCGTACTCCTCAGCCATCGCCACCGCGCGCCAACTGGAGGACAGGTCGAAGCCGACGTTGACGATGGTCGTCACCCCAACTTCCGCAGCCCGTTCCACGGCCTGGGGGACTTCCTCGTAGAACCGCTCGTGATTGAGGTGTGCGTGGGTGTCGATATACATACGGGTGCCGTGGCGCCTACTGAGAGCCCTTGCGGCCGATCATCACCCAGAAGGTCCGCAGCAGAATCTGCAGGTCCAGAGTGAAGTTCACGTGCCGCACGTAGTACAGATCGTAGCGGAGTTTCTCCACCACGTCGTCGATGTCCTGATCGTAGCGGTGATTCACCTGTGCCCATCCGGTGATGCCCGGACGGACCAGCAGGCGCTTCTCGTAGAAGGGGATCTCTTCCATGAACCGCGACACGAACTCGGGGCGCTCAGGTCGTGGCCCCACCAGACTCATGTCGCCCCGGAGGACCGAGAAGAGCTGCGGGAGTTCATCCAGCCTTAGCTTCCTCAGGATGCCGCCGATCGGTGTGACGCGCGGGTCGTCCTTCTTGGCCCAGACAGCGCCCGTGTGCTTCTCCGCATCCACGATCATCGTCCGCAGCTTCGTGAAGACGAACTCCTCGCCGTCCTTGCCCACTCTTCGCTGGTGGTAGAAGGGGGGGCCGGGCGAGAGGACCTTCACCGCTAGACCACACAGACCGATGAGAACCGCGGCCAGGGGCAGCACCAGAAGAGTCACCACCAGGTCAACGATCCTCTTCCAGCGCGTCATGTAAACATGCGTGCGAACGCTCTCCAGGCTTTCGCCCCAGTCGGCGCCGGCCAGCAGAACCGGAGCACGTCCCGTCAGGCTCTCGTAGGCTGTCTCCAGTCTCTCGACCGTCGCACCCATGGCCTCCGCACGAGCCGCCGCATGAGCCAGACCTGCCGTTCGCGGAGCATCCGGGCTGATCGCCACATTCGACACCTGGCGCTCCACCATCAACTCGGGCATCTGGTCGTAGGTGCCCAGCACCGGTAGCGGGTTCCCGTCGGCTGCCTCCGCCTGCTCAGACTCCTTGCCGTTGTTCTCGACGACGAAGCCCAGCATCTCAGAGTACCGCGGCAATCGGTCCTGGGTCAGCGCGCTGACCAACTCCGACTCGGCTCGCGGCTTGCCCAACACCACATAGCGCCGGCTCAATACCTGTCGCGGGAAGACCTTGACCGCGAGCATCCTCTCCAGTGAGAAGACCACGCTCGCGATACACGCCGCCACCAGGAAGAAGCGGCGCATCATCTCCATGTCCTGGATCCAGAAGTAGCCCAGCGCAATCGCCAGCAGCGTGCCCATGAACACCGCCCGCGCATTGCGGTACAGACCCGGAAGGCCAAGCCATCGCTGGTCGAACTCGTACTGACCGTGCCAGAACAGCGACATCACCCAGCACAAGGGCAGCAGAAAGAACAGCGACGACCCCTCCTCAACCACCAGCGGCCATGTCCTGGGCTCGAAGGCTCCGACCACAGACAGGAGGACTACACCGGCTCCGGTGATCAGGTCGGTCGCGGCCAAGAAGGCCCGCTGGCGATTCTGCTCCTGTCTGACTCTCAGCGTCGGCAATGCCACACAGTCTCTCCTACAGCCTCTCGGGGATATTCCCAAACGACACCCGATAGCGACCGGGAATTGGCCATTCTCGAGGACAGCAAGGCAATCACTTACCAGTCTGCGTGCCAGTTGCGGATGCCACTACCTACGATACGCCGACCTCTGCCCTGTGAACACAGGTCCGAAGGCGAAGCCCCTGGGGTCTGGCCCCAGCCTACCTCAGACGCACGGAAGATAGCCGAGTTCAGTCAGCTTCGCTATGACCTTCGCCACGCTCCCGTCGACGTCCTCCTCATCGGTGCGGCAGATGACTTCGGGGTTCAACGGCTCTTCATATGGAAGGTGCCAGCCCGCGATGTCGTTGATCTCGCCGCGCTCACCGCGAGCGTACAGACCCTTCGGGTCGCGATCCTTGCAGACTTCCAGCGGGCAGGTTACCCACACCTCGACGAAGCGGTCGGCCCACTCGCGAGCCCGGTCCCGGTGCAGGCGCATCGGCGACTCCGCGGCGACGATCACGTACACGCCATGCCGCGACAGCGTCTTGGCCATCCACGCCAGCCGCTTTGTGTTCTCATCCCGGGCCTCAGGGGTGAAGCCCAGGTTCGGGCTCAGCCGCTGCCGGACCTCGTCGGCGTCGAGGTTCTCCACTTCGAGCCCCAGGCTGCGCAGGTGCTCCTCAACCTTCTGGCCGATCGTCGACTTGCCTGACGCTGCAACGCCGGTGAACCAGATCACTGTTCCGGGTGTAACCATGGCAAAGGGTCTCCTTTATGCCTTGTTGGGCCGGCGAGCGCCCGCTGTGAGCACTCGCCAGGTTAGTCCTGCTTCAATCCACTCTCGCTCTCAGAGCACCGAGTGGCCTTCCATCTCCGGCGGGATCGGCAGCTCAAGGGCCTTCAGAATCGTCGGCGCGACATCCATCAGTTGCAGCCCCTCCAGCCTCTGGCCACTCGTCTGCCCCGGTCGCGACATCGTGAAGATCCCGTCATAGTCGTGGTTGCAGTCGTCCGGGCCGATCTCCGTATCGAAGGAGTACAGCCCGTCATGGCCGATGTCCTGGCCGCCTCGCCAGTACAGGTCATCGAAGTAGGCGAACAGGTCGGGGGCGTCGTTGACGTAGGGCCCCGTGAAGAGCTCCTGCGGGCGCAAGACCCGGGTGTTCATCTTCTCTCCCCGGTCATTGGGGATGGCCTGCAATCCCTGGACCAACTCCTCGCGCACGCTCTCATAGTCACGGGGCGCGATCACTCCCTGCGGCTCGCGTCCAGCCACGTTCAGGAAGATGCGGGTGTAGTACCCGCCCCAGGCCCAGGCGCGGGTCTTGGCCCAGTCCACCTCGGCCTCCTTGAAGGGGCGCACACCTTCCGGCGACTGCCTCATCGTCAGCAGCCCCTGCTGGATCAGCCAGTCGTTGACGTTCAGCGACCCCTCCATACGCTTGGCACCATGGTCGGACACCACCAGCACCGTGGCCTCCGGCCCGGCCATCTCACACAGTTGCCCCAGTTGGTCATCCAGCAGGTGGTAGTACTCACGAAGGCAGTTCTCGAACTTGTTCCCGGCCTCGAACTTGCGGTGCTCCGGGTCGGTGAACTTCCAGAAGCCGTGCTGGATCCGGTCTGAGCCCATGTAGACCATCATGAAGAAGTCCCACGGGTCCTGCTCCGTCAGCAGGAAGCGGGCAACCTTGAACCGCTTCTCCGTCATCTGGTAGATCTGGTCCAGCAGCCACTCTTTGTCGTCAGTCCGAAAGTTGTCGACGTCGATCATGTACCCGTCGGCGGCCTTCTCGATCTGCGGCTTGAGCGACCGGGGGTAAGTGTACTCGCTGTCGGTGCTCGGCGTCAGGAAGCACGAGATCATCGCGCCGTTGACCGGCTTCAGCGGGAAGGTCTGCGGAACGTTGAACACGCAGGACCGCTTCCCCGCCCGGGAGATCAGGTCCCACACACGGTCTACCTTCAGCGACCGCGCCGTGGCGATCCACTTGCCCTCGTACTCCCCGATGCGCCGATTGCGGAACCCGTAGAACCCAAGCTGGCCAGGGTTGCGCGACGAAAGCATGCTCGCCCAGGCAGGCACGGTGATGGGCGGGTCGGAACTGCGAAGGTTCCCCCAGCAGCCCTGACTCCTCAGCCGGCGAAGGTTGGGCATCTCCGGCGCCCAGGTCTCGAACACCTCCCGAGGTGGCGCAGAGTCCCAACCGACGACGAGCACACGTGTAGATGACGACATACTCGGACCTCAGACAGAGGCGATATGGGCTGCCCTCTTCAGGCAAGCCCAACTAGGATACAAAGGGATCCTCGAAGCTGCGGATCACGTCGAACACCTCGGGGCGCATGATCCGCGGATCCGGTGCGATGCCGTCGATGATACCCTTGCGGATCTTCGTGCCGCTGAAGGGGATCTGGTCGGCCTCGCCATGCGGGCACGTGCGGTTGCTCGCGACGCGACCGCAGGTCTTGCAGTACCAGAAGTCGCCCCGGATGCTCACGGCCTTGATGCCAAGGTCCGCGAACTCCGGCTTGTCGAACATCTCAATGGCTTCCTCTTCGCCGTAGTAGTTGCCCACACCGGCGTGGTCGCGACCGATGATGATATGCGTGGCCCCGTAGTTCTTCCGCATGATCGCGTGCATGATGGCCTCTTTCGGGCCGGCATAGCGCATCTCGGTCGGCAGGATGTTCAGGAACACCCGGTCCTTGGCGAAGTAGTGGTCAAGGATCGTCTCGTAGGCCCTGAGGATCACTTCATCGCGGAAGTCGCCCGGCTTCTTCTTGCCGATGATCGGCTGGATGAACAGGCCGTCGTAGAACCCCAGAACGGTCTTCTGCAGGTCCTCATGGCCGGCATGCGGCACGTTCCGGGTCTGGAAGGCGCACACGGTCTCCCAGCCCCTCTCCTCAAAGGCCTTCCGGGTCTCAGCCGGGAACAGGTTGTGCGAGGCATAGGGCCCCCGGTCGTTGTTCAGCAGGTCGATCTCGCCCGCGAGCAGGAAGTCGCCGCGGCTCAGGTAGCCCTTCACACCCGGGTGCGCTTCGTCGGAGGTGCCGAAGACAGCCGTAGCCGCCTGCGCCTTGTCCCACGCGTAGACTTCGCTCAGATGCAGGATCGCTCCAGCCTCCGACTGCCCCTCCTGCACCAGTGCGTAGTCCTTGCCCGTCTCCATCGCATCGGCGCAGGGCACGTCCAGCAGGATTGGTATCGTCCAGGCCACGCCGTTCACCAGGCAGTTCCGCTGGCAGATGCTGTCGAAATCCGCCTTGCCAACGAACCCCTGCAACGGGCTGAACACGCCACGAGCCAGGTTCTGCACGTCTCGGGCAGTGTCGTAGTCGACCGTGACGGTCGGCAGCGACTTCGCCTGCTTCGTGGCCTTCTCCAGAGCCTTTCCCGTCAGTACACGATCGGTCAGCTTGCCACCATGTGCAGCAATCATGGTTCCTTCTCCTGGTTCACTTGGAGGTCCCAACTGGACGCAGGAAGCCTGCGACCCCTGGCCGGGCCTCAGAGATACCCCAAAGCCCGCAGGCGCGCCTTCACCTTCTCAAGATCCTGCTCCGAGTACGGACGCCCCTCCTCCGCCAGCTCATGGGTCGAGACGATGTCGCGCAGCACGTGGACGATGAAGTCGGTCACAGAATCGTACCCGGCTCCTTCGATGGCTGCTCCGATCCTCTCATAGAGCGGACGGGGGATCTTGATGGTAACCTTGTCTGCGCTGTGGGAACGTGCGGGCATCGTGGACACTCCTATAACACTCTTGGTAGAGTACCGGCTTCCCGCAGTGGCGTCAAGGGCAGCAGCCAATCCGCAGCGTCGCCCCTGACCAGGCATCCGCACACCTTGTCAGAGTCCGGCCCGGTGGTATATCTTGCAGCCATGGAAACTAACGGGGCATCGATCGCGTCCCGGTGATCGCCTACACCCACAAGGGGGCCTGCGCGCGTGGGTATCGAACGCTTTGGTGTGTCCATGGACCAGGAGTTGCTCTCGCGGTTCGACGAGCGTATCCACCGCGCGGGCTATACCAACCGCTCAGAGGCTATTCGCGACATCGTACGCGATTACCTGGTACGCGGCGAGTGGACTGCCGGTGACACCGAGGTGATTGGCACCCTCACCCTCGTCTACGACCACCACACTCGGCTGCTCGAGGGCAAGCTCACCGAACTGCAGCATGAGCACCACGAGTACATCCGCTGCAGCACCCACGTCCACCTCGACCACCACAACTGCCTGGAGGTCATCGTCCTCGCGGGACCAGCCGACAAGGTTCGCAGCCTCGCCGAGGAGCTCATCAGCGCCCGCGGCGTGAAGCACGGAGAGCTAACCTGCACCACCACCGGCCGCGAACTAACCTGACACCTGGTGTCAGGTCGCTAACGACCCCTTGAGCTACCCTTGTTGCCTCACACGGCGGCCGCTTCAGTTGCCCGCCGTCTTGCGAATCTCCGTCGTCCCGTCGGCATGCACCAGCACGACCGCCGTCACCGTGGTCCGGGTCCTCCGGATCCGGTCCTCGTTGAAGGGATCCTGTTCGTTCTCGGTAGTGTACGCATAGGGCGCCGTTGCCACAACCGGTGACAGCACACTGGCAGCCGGGGCTACGCCTTGGGCAAAGGCGGTCTGGGGCCTCAGCATCGGCGCCAGGAGCATGCCCAGTACTACCCCTATCGCGACCGCGACAACCGTTCGGATGGCCATCTTGCGCATGGTCAAATCCTCCCAACATGAGCTTCCTTGCACCCGCGCACGGAAACGATCCGCCAACGGGTGCCACTGTTATCGGACACACGGAGCCCGCCAGGGTTGCTCCCAACTTGCCCCAGGAGGTCTCAGCGTCCGAACCACCGAACTCTCCTCCGCTTAGCAGGACTACTACCTCTGGTTGCAGGGAGACCTGTCATGGATATCGGCATCGCCGGCTGGGCCATCGTCCGACGCTTCAAGGATGAGCAGAAGCCACTCGCCTTGCTCGACTTCCCGCGCGTGGCGAAGGAAGAGTTCGGCATCTACCACCTCGAACTCAACAACCTATTCATGGCCTCCAAGGACGAATCCTACTGCGGCGAGGTCGCGGCAGCAACCCGGGAGGCAGGCGTTGCCCTGTGGGGAATGGCCGTCGACGGTACGGGCGACCTGAGCCTGCTGGACGAGGCGAAGCGCCAGGAGTCCCTTGCGAACGCTCTGGCCTACTTCGACATCGCCAGTTGGCTGGGCCTCAAGTACTTCCGCGTCAACACGGGCGGAAGCGCGGAGAGTGGTCCCGACGAGCTGGCGGCCTGCATCAAGAGCTTCCGTGCGCTGGCCGAGGAGGGTGCACGGCGGGGCATCAAGATTGCGACCGAGAACCATGGTGGCCTGGCCACCCAGCCGGATAACATGATCAAGCTCATCCAGGGCGTCGGCCTCGACACCATGGCTTCGCTCCCCGACTACGGCAACTTCGACGACTCCTTCCGCTACGAAGGCATGGCAAAGATCATGCCCTACGCAGTCGGTGTCCACGCAAAATGGAACAAGCGCGACGGTGGTCGCATCGACATCCCGCGGATGGTCCAGATCACCCGCGACGGCGGCTATGACGGCCCCATCTTCATCGAGGACGGCAAGGGCGACGACCATCGCGCCGTGCTGCAACTGAAGGGCGCGCTGATGGCCTGCATGCCCGAGTACGAGGACATCATCTAGACCCCAGGCCCGTGACGCCACGCGACTCCGGTGGTGCAGGGGTCCTGAGCCCCTGTACCACCTCATCCATCCGAGTTCCGGTCACCCTTGCACTTGCACCCCGAACTCCGCGACGGAGGCCACCATGACGCCCATCGCCTTTATGGTTGACGACGGTTGCCCGCTCGTCCATGTGTACCGCGTCCACTGGGTCGAGGTCCACCATCGCGCCCCGGTCACCGAGAGCGGGGCTCCACTCCTCGAGACCATCCCGAACTCCTTCCTGGCCGACTTCTGCGACCTCTGCGAGCACTACGGCGTCCGCGGCAAGTTCAGCATCGTCCCCGCTCCAGGCGGACGGGGCGATATTGTCCGCGGCATCGAGGGGTACCCGCTGGAAGAGACCGTCTGGTGGCTGGACACCGTCAAGGCCCATCTCCTCAAGGGCTTCGACATCAGCCCCGAGGGTCTCACTCACAACCTCGCAATAGACCTGGCCACTGGCAGCACGCTCCCTGTGGGCGAGAACGAGTGGTCACAGACGCAGACCCGCGAAACACTGCGACCCTACCTGATCCGCGGGCTTGAGCTACTCAAGGAAGCGGGCATCGACGCTACCGGCTTCACCTCTCCCTGGGCTTTCGGCATCGACGTCGAGGACGAGTACACGGCAGCCATGATGGATGCCCAGCGAGAGGTCTGGGGCCGCGAGGATAGCTGGTACTTCCTCCACTCGGTCTCCGACAAGCCCTCGCGGCGTCCCTGGGTAGCTCGTCGAGAGGGTACCGGCCGGCTCGTCTCCATCCCTGCGACGGTCCCGGACCTGTGGTGGCGCACGATCAACGAACCCGAGGCAGACCTGACCGCCATTGCCCACCAGGCCTACGAGCACTCCGTCAGAAACGCCGAGGCCGGCGGCATCCCGGTGGTTCTCACGCACTGGCAATCGCAGTTCTCGAACGGCTCCGCAGCAGGGCTTCAGGCGCTGGAGCAGTTCTTCGAACTGGTACACCGAGACGGCCGGTTCACCTGGACGCGCTGCTCCGACCTGGCAGCCGCAACCCCAGACGATGCAACGAGGTGACTGACTTGCACAACCGGCACACACACTTGTCCGTACCGCTCGCGGGAGCGCTGATCGCCCTCATGGCGATTTCCACCCTTCCAGCGCAGGCTGCTTCCGGTTCCGTGGTCATCTGGAAGGATGCGACGGCAGGCCCTGCGGCGAGCTCACCCGACTACCTCGGAAGCGTGCTCGGCGCGGCCGGGATGAGCACGCGCCTGGTCTCCAGCGCAGAACTGGCGAGCACTCTCGATCCCGCCACTTCTGACGCCCGGCTCCTGGTCCTCTGCTACGGGTCGCGCTATCCGGCCGCTGCCGGTGAGGCGATTCTGCGCTACCTGCGCGCAGGCGGTGCGCTTCTGGCCCTCGGTGGGCCGCCGCTCTCCGATCCGCTGATACCTGTCGAGGGCGGCCTCGTCGCCTATAGCGATCTCGACAAGCCACTCGCCGGTACCCCGGTGGTAGTGGCCAACTTTGAGCCGAGGACGCCCGCCGACAAGGTCCGCATGTCGGCTGACCGTCCCGAGGTCAGCCAGGTGAAGCTGGTCACCGAGGAGGGCAACACCGCTCTGCAGCTTCTCAGCCCCGACATGCAAAGCTATGAGTACGTGACGCTGGAAGGCCCCGCAACCGACGATGCGCACCCGATTCTGCGCTTCCGTGCACGAGGCGATGCCGACACCAGGCTGCTGTGCATCGAGCCCCGCGAGACCGATGGTTCGCGCTGGAAGGCCATCGTCCCCCTGACCACCCAGTGGCAGACGTACCGCCTTCATACCGCGCGCTTCCGGTCCTATGCGAGCCCGGAGCGTGGCAAGTCCGGCGACTACCTCCACCCCGAACGGGTGAAGACACTGCACTTCGGCTACACAGTCACGATGGTCGGCAAGGGACCGCGCAGCGTCACGATCGATGACCTCGCCTGGGAGCCCGGCGTACCGGCGCAGGCGCTGTCGACGGTCTACCCCATCGCGGGCGAGCAGAGCGCCGAGGTCGACCGCCACTTCGGCAGCGACCTGGCCCCGCTTCCTGGCCGACCGTTACCCGTGTTGCGGGACATCGTGCCCCTAACAAAGGGCGCCCAGTTGCGAGCCCTGGCGCCGCTGGCACCACCTTCACCACGCGGAGCAGCCCGTGGATGGACCGCCGAGGGTCTGGACGATGACCTCCTCACAGCCTGGGCCACGAACCGCGGCAGCCGCCTTTCCGTGCCGCGTCGAGCCCTGGGAAGGTCCACTGTTCTCCTCGAGGCCACGACGCCCGATGGCGCCTCCCAGCCTGCCTTCTCGCTCCTCGTCCATTCCCGAGGCGACTTCACCGGTCTGCGCATGGCACTCTCCGGTGTCGCGCAGCCCGATCTCTACCCGTCCACGAATCCCGCTGCCGCCACTGCCCTGGTGCGGCTGGTGAAGGCTCTGACCGACGACGCGCTCCTGGGGGTCGTTGAGCCGGAGTTCACGGCGACGCCCGCGGGGGCACAGCTCAGCCTCTTCGCCGAGGTCGTTCCGGCGCCGGGGAGCACTACATCGGTAGCCCTGCAAGCGAAGGTTCAGTCCCTGGTAGACGGCGTACCGACCAGTCTCCTCGCCGAGGGCAAGGCGACGTCTCAGCCCCAGGGCAAGGGACCGGCGCGCACGCAGGTCCTGTCGATGGGCCTGGATCAGGTGAACCCTCTCGCCTACTCCTACACGACCGAGGTAACCGCCGGCGGCGCGGTTCAGGACAGCGTCCGTTCAGTGGTGAACGTGGCTGCCACCGCCCGTGCCCTGGCCGATGACTTCGTGCGGCGTCAGCAACCCGACGGCACCTTCGGCGGCGTATCCTTCATCGACAGCCGCGCCACCAACATGCTCCTGGCGATGGGCAAGATCACCGGCGGGAAGGGCTACGCCAGGGCTGCACTGCGCTGGGGCCAGGCCATGCTCGCACGCCAGCGGGAAGACGGCGGCTACCGGATGGGCTACGGCATTTTCCCGGACGGCGAGGAGTGCTTCGTGGCTGACGGCGGGGAGATCGCCATGGGAATGATGCGCCTGGCGATGGACGGCCCCGAGGCAGAGCGCCCCAAGTTCCGCGACTCCCTGGCTCGCTATCTGGCCTTCCGCGAGGACTTCCGCTGTCCCGAGGGCGGCATCGGCGTCGGCTACTGCCGCACCGACTACGGCGTGCGTCCCACGGTGCCCCTCAAGGAGATCAAACGCATCTACGCGCCGGAGCTGAACACCTACACCATCGGCTGCACGATCGGCACCGCAGCAGCCTACGCGGCGATCTTCGGGACGGCGCAGCAACAGGCCCAGGCGGCGGCCGATGTCCGCTGGCT
>JBDKVB010000044.1 GCA_039679385.1 Armatimonadia bacterium
ATTCCAAGCAGGTTGCGTCCGAGTACCGACTCCTCGCGCGCATCGCGTTCGAGCAGGCTGACGCTGAGGATGCCGCTGGCGCATCCGGCTTCGACCTCGACTTCCCGTTCATGAGCTGCGGCTGCACCGACTGGTGCACTCACGGCACCCCCGAGCTGGCCGCGTTCGCCAACGACTGCGCGGTCGTTCCCGAGACTCCGGTCATGGCGCTTCTGCCACATCTAGCCTGACCCGCTCGGCAAGTGGGACGCTTCAAGATCGCGGCGGCGTGAAGCTATTGATCGCAGATAGCGCCCCGTCGCCCCTGAGCGTCAACTGGTAGAATGGAAGCATAGCTTCCGCGTCCCGAAAGGACCACCATGGCAACCACCCTGCTGACCAGTGAGCCGATCGGCACCCGCGATCAGGCCATCATCTCAGCATCCGGCGTGCTGAACCTCGTCAACGACACGTTCGGTGACACGATTCCGCTCGACCCGATCCAGTACGTTTCGGTTCAGGCGGTCGGCGCGTTCACCGGCACGCTGACGTTCGAGGTGTCGGACGACAAGGTCACCTGGATCGCCAAGACGTTGACCAGCCCCGCTGGCGTGTCTGCATCCACGATGACGGTGCCGGGCATGTTCTCGGGCGACATGGGCGCGCGCTACTTCCGCGTCAAGGCGACGGCGCTCAGCGCCGGTACGCCCACCGTGTACATCTACGGCAGCTCAGAGAGCCAGTCGTCCAGCATCGTCAGCATCAGCGGAACCCCCACCGTCAACCTCGGCACCGGTGGCACCGGCGCGACCGCCCTCGGCAAGGCTGAAGACGCGGTCGCAGCATCTGGCGACACGGGCGTCGGCATCCTCGGCGTGCGCATCCCCACGACCCCCGCCTCCCCGACGTCGGCCGCGGGTGACTACGGCCACCTCGCGATCGACCTCGAAGGCAAGCAGGTCATCTCCGGCACCGGCGGACCTGAGACCTACTGGGATGCCAACGTGGCGTTCACCACCACCTCCGACGTAGCGCTCATCGCTGCCGCCGCTGCTGGCATCCGCCGGTTCATCAAGACCCTCATCCTGGAGAACACCGGCGCCGCTGTGGCCCGCTTCCTCCTGCGTGACGGTACGACCACCAAGGCCACCTTCACGATCCCCGCCAACTCCACGCTCGTCGTTAACTTCGACCAGCCCTGGCGCGGAACGGCCGCCACTGTCGTCAACGGCCAGCTGGGTGCCGCCGGTACCGTCACCGTCACCGCTCTCGGCTTCCTCGGGGTCTAGCCCGTGGCGAGCCTGCCCCGGATCGCCCCCATGCCCCACCCCAGCGACTACGCTGGGGTGGCTGCAGTCATGCGTCCGAAGGTGGCGGCGTTCGTCCAGGGCAAGGCGTGGGTTCACCTGATCGATCCGACTACGATCGTCCGCGGCCCCATGGACATCACGGCCGGTACACAGTCGATCACGGTCACACCGATCTGGTCCGGCTGGGCCCGCATCCAGCCACTCCGCAACACGGTCTCCACCTGGCGCGCGAGCAACCCCACCACCACGCGCATCGTGCAGTTCTGGGTGGACGACCCCGAGACCCTGACCGTGGACTTCAAGCCGGGCCTGCGCTTCGCCGTGGATCCCGACGTCGAGACCAACGACCCCTCGCACTCGCGCTACCTGTACGTCACGCTCGGCGGGATCAACTCCAGCCAGGCGTGGCAGCGCACGGTGGACACCCAGGTTGACCTGGAGAACCGCCCGAACT